>CBFHAF010000404.1:0-5022 GCA_965653435.1 uncultured Chitinophaga sp. | reverse complement strand
AACGATGACCAATCCGAGTAAGAAAGAGGCGTTGGGGAAAGGCATCCGCTCGCTGTTACAGAACATAGACACAGACCTGAAGCAAACCACCAGCGCTTTGGGCGAACAGGTGGTGGCCCAGGCCACCGGCATTGAGCGGATCCCGCTGGACCAGATTGAGATCAATCCTAAGCAGCCGCGCCGGGATTTTGACGAGCAGGCTTTACAGGAGCTGAGCCAGTCCATCAAACTGCACGATATCATCCAGCCGGTAACGGTTTCCCGCATCGGCAAAAAATACCAGCTCATCGCGGGCGAGCGCCGCTTCCGCGCCAGTAAGATGGCGGGTCTGAAAGACATTCCCGCATACGTCCGCCAGGCCAACGACCAGGAACTGCTGGAACTGGCCCTGCTGGAGAACCTCCAGCGCGAAAACCTCAACGCGATCGAGATCGCCCTCAGCTACAAACGCCTCATGGAAGAGGTAACCCTCACCCAGGAGCAGGTAGCCGAACGCATGGGCAAAGAACGCAGCACCGTTACCAACTACATCCGCCTGCTCAAGCTCCCGCCAGACATCCAGGTGGCCGTGCGCAACAACAAGCTGAGCATGGGCCATGCCCGTACCCTCATTGGCGTGGAGAACGTGGAAAAACAACTCTATATTTTCGGCGAGATCATGAAGAACGGCCTTTCCGTACGCCAGACCGAAGAACTGGTGCGGAAAGTGAACCATATAGACAAAGGGAACACCAGGAAACCCGTCAAAAGTAACCTGCCGCCCGCTTACCAGAAGATCCAGGACAACCTGGCCACCCACTTCTCCACCAAGGTACACCTGGACCGGGGCAAGAACGGTAAAGGCAGCATCAATATCGAATTTTACTCAGACGAGGAGCTGGACGCAATCCTGGAAAAATTATCATTATACGGTGAAAAATAGATCAGGGTACCTGGTATTGATCCTTTCGTGCCTGTTCCTGCTACCCGCGATCAACAGCCAGGCACAGCAGGACACACTCATCACCCGGCAGCTGAAAGACTCGGCCGCAAGCCTCCGTGCCTCCGGAAAGGACACCCTGAGCCCGGTTTCCGCCACCGATACCCTGCTGGCCAACTACAAAGCCCTGCACAGCCCCCGCAAAGCCGCTTTTTATTCAGCCGTACTGCCCGGCCTGGGCCAGATCTACAACCGGCAATACTGGAAAGTACCCCTTGTATATGCCGCTATCGGCGTCAGCACCGGGGTATTCATCTGGAACATGGATAAATACAAAGAGTTCAGGGACGCTTACCGCGTACGGGTAGCCAACCGGGACAATCCGGATTTCAAAGACAAATACGAGGACCTTGGTTATACAGACAGCGACCTGCGCTATCTCCGCGACGCCTACCGCCAGTACGTGGACTATTCAGTGCTCGTTTTCGTGGCGGCCTATGCGCTCAACATCGTGGACGCCACCGTGTTCGCGCACCTGCGCCAGTTCGATATCAGCGACGACCTCAGCATGCGCGTCGGGCCCCGCCTGATCAACAACCGCACCCTCGGCGTCGGGATCAACATTTCCCTCAGCCCCCGCAGGAACAAGCTGAAGGGCCTCGCATTCAGATAAATCACCTTATTTACACAGATATGAAAATAGCATTGATCGGATACGGTAAAATGGGCAAAGCCATTGAAGCCATCGCCCAGAGCCGCGGACACGAGATCGTTCACCGCATAGACATCAACAGCCCGCAGCTGCTGGAAAAAGAACAGCTTTCCCAGGCAGACGTGGCCATTGAGTTCACCACTCCCGAAACCGCCTACCACAACGTCCTCAAATGCTTCGACGCCAATGTGCCCGTAGTATGCGGCACCACCGGCTGGCTGGACAAGCTGCCGCAGGTAAAGGCCCAATGCCTTGAAAAACACCAGGCTTTCCTGTACGCCAGCAATTTCAGCATCGGCGTGAATATATTTTTTGAGCTGAACCGCCGCCTGGCCGAGCTGATGGCTACCCAGCCCCAGTACAACGTGCACATGGAAGAGATCCATCACACCCAGAAAAAAGACGCGCCCAGCGGCACCGCCATTACCCTGGCGGAGCAGATCGTGGAGCTGGTGCCCGGCAAAAAAGCCTGGGTGAACGAACATACCGGCAATCCCGAAGAGCTGTACATCGAATCCCGCAGGGTAGATCCGGCACCGGGCACGCATATCATCAACTACCACTCCCCGATCGACGATATTACCATCATTCACACCGCCCACTCCCGCGAGGGCTTTGCCGCCGGCGCCGTTACGGCCGCCGAATGGCTGAAGGGCAAGAAGGGCATTTTTACCATGAAAGACGTACTGAGCCTGTAAAGGTCTTTCTCGCGGTTGCCGGCCCCGCCTCAAAACGGCAGCTTTTTGTTATATTTGTGTTTTGGGAGTGCAAAAAATAAGGAGCATCAACGACTATGTTGTCTAAAAAAACACAATATGCGTTCCACGCATTAATTTACCTGGCGGAAAATGTTGACAAAGGCCCTATCCTGATCTCTGAGATCGCGGCTGAGAAGAGCATTTCCATAAAGTTCCTGGAAAATATCCTGCTTGAATTGAAGAACGCCGGTATTTTAGGAAGCAAAAAAGGCAAGGGAGGCGGTTATTACCTCATGCGTACGCCCAAGGAGATCCCGCTGGCGCGCATCATCCGCCTGCTGGACGGGCCTATTGCCCTGCTGCCGTGCGTAAGCCTCAATTACTACGAACGCTGCGAGAACTGCAAAGATGAAGCGGTTTGCGGCCTTCACGAAGTGATGAGCAGGGTAAGGGACGCCACCCTCAAATTACTGGAAAACAAATCCCTCAAAGATATTCTGACCAGGGATTAACTTCGTTATATGGGTTTATAAGCAGGGAAAGGCCATGGGTCTTTCCCTTTTTTTGTTAATGAAAGGTTGACTGACCAGGATCAAATGTTAATGAAGCCGGTTTTAAAAATACTTATAACTAGGTATTGTAAAGCGTTTTCAACTCCCATAACTTTGTGTCTACCAATGAACTAGGTACTGATACACCTGGAAAATCACCTTACCAGGTATACCTGTTGCACAGGAAATAGCGGCCCGGCCCCTACCCTTGTTAACGCGTATACTTTCTAAAAAATCCGCATTTCAGAGAGTTTGATGATAACGTTCCCCAGGAAAGTTGCAAGAGCCCCGGATCCGGGGCTCTTCTTTTTTAACTTTATAACAGACTGGTTTTCAATTCATACCTCCCCCGCCTTTCGGCTTCTTCAACAATTTTTCCCACACCTTTATTTTAGTCCATCTTTTTTATAGGTTTTATGTATTTTTGTTGTCAGGCAACGAGAGGAAGTTTTATGAAAGATTTAGCAGGGCTGGTGGCCCAACAAAAGGATATTGCTGCAGGAATACGCATATTAACAGAAGAATTCCCCGGCGCAGTCGCTTTTTGCACTTCAAAAGGTCACGAAGACCAGGTGCTGGCAGACATCATCTGGCGCAACCAGCTGCCGGTCCGCGTGTTTACGCTGGACACAGGCCGCCTCTTCCAGGAGACCTATGACCTGATGGACCTCACCCTTGCCCGCTACAAACAACATTTCGAGGTGTACTTCCCTGAAACCGCGGCCGTAGAAGCCCTGGTAAAGGAAAAAGGCCCCAACAGCTTTTACGAATCGGTGGAGAACCGCAAGGAATGCTGCCACATCCGTAAAGTAGTGCCCCTCAACCGCGCGCTGCAGGGCACAAAGGTCTGGATCACCGGCCTGCGCGCCGAACAGAGCGAGAACCGCCAGGATATGCCCGCGCTGGAATGGGATGAAGGCAGGCAGTTGTGGAAATACAACCCGCTCATCCACTGGACCTTCGATGAAATGATGGCATACCTGAAAGAACATAATGTGCCGTACAACAAACTGCACGACAAAGGTTTTATCAGCATCGGGTGCGCACCCTGCACCCGTGCCATAGAACCGGGGGAACATCCCCGCGCCGGCCGCTGGTGGTGGGAAACATCGAAAAAAGAATGCGGCTTACACAGTAGTTGATCAAGTATAATAGCAAGATAATGAGTAGTATTCAATGGCAATTCCCGCGGGCCCTGGAAGATGAGGCCATCTACATCCTCCGCGAAACCGCTGCGCAGTTTGAAAAGCCCGCCATCCTTTTTTCCGGCGGCAAAGACTCTATCACCCTCGTACGCCTGGCCCAGAAAGCCTTTCACCCGGGAAAGATCCCCTTTCCCCTGCTGCATGTGGACACGGGGCATAATTTCCCCGAAACCATCCAGTTCCGCGACTGGCTCGTGGAATCCCTCGGCCTTGAGCTGATCGTGCGGAATGTGCAGGACAGCATCAACCAGGGCAAAGTGAAGGAAGAGACCGGCAAATACGCCTCCCGTAACGCGCTTCAGACCGTTACCCTCCTGGACGCCATTGAAGAGCTGAAATTCGACGCCTGCATTGGCGGCGCAAGGCGCGATGAAGAAAAAGCCCGCGCCAAGGAAAGGATCTTTTCCGTACGCGACGAATTCGGCCAGTGGAACGCCAAAATACAACGCCCCGAGCTGTTCGACCACCTGAACGGGAAGATCAATATCGGTGAAAACGTGCGCGTGTTCCCCATTTCCAACTGGACCGAGCTGGACGTGTGGAATTATATCCGCGAAGAAAATCTTGCCATCCCCTCCATCTATTTCTCCCACGAGCGCGAGATCATCGAGCGCGACGGGATGTACTGGCCTTATTCAGAATTCCTGAACACAACCGAAGAAGAAGTGCCCTTCCGCAGCAAAGTACGCTTCCGCACGGTGGGCGACATGACCTGTACCGCCGCCGTATTGTCTGAAGCAGACAAGCTGGAAGACATCATCACGGAAATACTTGCCGCCAAGATATCCGAAAGGGGCGCGAGGATAGACGACAAACGTTCCGAAGCCGCGATGGAAAAACGCAAGCAGGCCGGATACTTTTAATCACAACGAATTTTTTGACAACATGGACGTTTTACGTATAACCACCTCCGGTAGTGTGGATGATGGAAAAAGCA
>CBFHAF010000403.1:0-5030 GCA_965653435.1 uncultured Chitinophaga sp. | reverse complement strand
TTAACTCAGGCATCCAGTTCCGCAGCCAGAGCAATCCTGAATACCAGAACGGCCGCGTATACGGCTACCAGATGGAAGTGGACCCCTCCCCCCGCCGCTGGAGCGGTGGCGTTTACGAGGAAGGCCGCCGCGGCTGGCTTTACCCGCTGGACCTGAACCCCGGCGCCCAGAACGCTTACAAAGCCAACGCCTGGAACAAATACCGCATCGAATGCCGCGGCTCCGAGATCCGCACTTTCGTTAACGGCAAAGCCGCGGCCCATGTGATAGACGCGGAGCTTCCTTCAGGTTTCATTGCCCTGCAGGTGCACGGCATCGGGAAAAAACAGGAAGACGCCGGCAAGAACATCCGCTGGAGGAACATCCGCATCATCGAAAACCCGGCGCCCTCGCAATATTCCCCCTACGATACGGTATATGTGGTGAACAACATCCCCAACACCCTGTCTGAACAGGAAAAACGCCAGGGCATCCGCCTCCTCTGGGACGGCAGCAGCACCAAAGGCTGGCGCGGGGCTTACAAACAATCCTTCCCTGAAAAAGGATGGAATATCACGGAAGGCACACTGAACGTAGAACCTGCCACCGGCGGTGAAAGCACCAACGGCGGCGATATCGTAACGGAAGAAGAGTTCTCGGCTTTCGACCTGGAATTTGATTTCAAACTGACTGAAGGCGCCAACAGCGGCGTGAAATATTTCGTGACCGAATCCGAAGGCAACAAAGGCTCCGCCATTGGCCTGGAATTCCAGGTGCTGGACGATGAAAAACATCCCGATGCCAAGCTGGGCGCGGCCGGCAACCGTAAGATCGGCTCACTGTACGACCTCATTCCGGCCTACAAATTGTACGCTTCTCATAAGAAAGTGGGCGAATGGAACCACGGCCGTATTGTTGTATACCCTGACAATCGCGTGGAGCATTGGATGAACGGGCATAAAGTAGTGAGCTATGTGCGCGGAGACAATATCTTCAAAGCGCTCGTGGCCCGCAGCAAATACGAGAAATTTCCCAATTTCGGCATGGCTGAAAAAGGGCATATATTGTTGCAGGACCACGGCAATGCCGTGAGCTACCGCAGCATTAAAATAAAGAGTTTGAAGTAGTCAGCGACTATTTCATTGTTCACTGTTTTTCAATCGACATCCCGATTCCTCGGGATGTCTTTTTTTATGGGTATTCTAGCTAAATTCGCCGTAAAACCAGGTGTTATGATAGATAAGCTCCGGGCCATCTGCAGCCGGTTCCCAGGTGTTACGGAAGATATCAAGTGGGGCGCAGACCTTTGTTTTTGCGTGGGAGCGAAAATGTTCTGCGTCGTGGGCATAGAAGCGCCGCATAACTTCTCTTTTAAATGCTCGGAGGAGAATTTCGAAACGCTGACGGAGCGGGACGGCATCATCCCCGCGCCATATATGGCAAAACATCTGTGGGTGGCCGTTCGCAAGCCTTCTGCATTAAAGAAGGATGAACTGGCGCAGCTGCTGGAAGAATCTTACACCATGGTGAGGAGCAGGCCGCCGAAGAAAGTGCAGGAAAGCCTGAGTAATTAAAAAACTGCTATAAAAGAAAAAGGGGCCGGAGCCCCTTTTTGCCTATTTCATCAGTGTGATCTTCCTGATACAATGATTGGCGAGGTCCGCCACATAAATGGCTCCGTCCCCATCCACGCATACATCCGTAGGCCCGTTCAGCTGTGCTGCCGCCCCGGGGCCGTCCGCGTATCCTTTCACGGTGCCGGCCACGGTGCTCACCGTTCCTGCCGTGCTGATCCTGCGTATCTTGTTGTTATTCAGATCGGCAATGAAGATATTCCCGTTCTTGTCGCCTGAAATACCGTAGGGGTCTGCAAAACGTGCACCCGCAGCATCGCCGTCGCGGTAGCCGGTGCTGCCGTCTCCCGCAACGGATGTGGCCACACCGGCGGGCGTTACCTTCCGGATGCGGTGGTTCAGCCTGTCCGCCACAATGATGTTCCCGTCTTTATCCACATCCAGCCCGCTGGGATTTTTGAA
This sequence comes from uncultured Chitinophaga sp., assembly GCA_965653435.1. GTDB lineage: Bacteria > Bacteroidota > Bacteroidia > Chitinophagales > Chitinophagaceae > Chitinophaga. The sequence continues at coordinate 3,015 of CBFHAF010000403.1, read as the reverse complement.
TTGGGCTGTAGCGCCCGTTCCATCAGCAAAGCCCGCCACGCCGCTGCCGGCAAGGGTTGTAACGGTCCCATCCTGCGCCACTTTCCGGATGCGGTGGTTCAGGTTGTCCGCTACATACACATTGCCCGCGGCATCCGCCGCCACATCCAGGGGCTGGTTGAATTTTGCGGCAGCGCCCTGCCCGTCAGCATAACCGGCTCCGCTACCTCCCGCAAGGGTGCTTACTTCACCCTGCGGCGTGATCTTCCTGATGGCATGGTTATCCCTGTCTGCCACGTAAATATTTCCCGCTGCATCTGTTGTTGTTTTCCAGGGCAGCTTAAAGCGCGCTGCGGCGCCTGTGCCCTCGGCATACCCGCCGGGTGTATTCCCGGCAATCATTGATACCTGCCCTGTTGCAATCACGCGGATAAGGTTATTGCCCCTGTCCGTCACGATCAGCCGGCCGTTCGCATCAATCGCCACGCCCTCGGGGCTGCGGAAAAGCGCGGTGCTCACCGGGCCGTCTGTTGCGCCGGGCGTAGTGCTGCCGGAAAAAGTTTCCACGATATATTCTTCCATCGCGGGAACATAAGCATACACAGGTCCTTCGGCTTTATTGCCGCCCACAGCCACAGAAACGGGGCCCGTGGCGCCGGAAGCGGGGCTCACCACCTGGAGCTGCCCGGCAGACGCTTCGATCACGATCGCATCCGAGCCGTTGAACTGTACTTTATTTTCCTCACGCACATAGCTGAAGTTCTTTCCTTTTAAGGTCACGATAATGCCGGCTGTACCGGAAGACGGCCAGATGGAAGTGATCACCGGGGAAGAAGGCGCCTGTTTGTCGTCGTCCTTGTTGCAGCCTATGCCAAGGCATAATGCCAGCAGCAAACATCCCGTTATAATTTGTTTCATGATATAGATCTGTTGCGGTGAAGATTATTGTTGCATGACCATCCAGGCGTTACCTACAGCCCTGTTGGTGCCGTCGCTGGGGCGGTTGCGCACCTGCCACACGTCCGCCAGCGGGTGTCTGACCATAAAGGTGCTGGATCCGCCGCCGTCTACATTGATCGCGATGGTGGCGCCGCAGGCTTTCAGCATCTGCCCCAGCCTGGTGATGGTGATGCCGTTGGAATAATAGAAGCTGCGCCCGTCCACCACGATGAAGTACAGTTTTCCGGAAGCGTTCATGCCGATACCGGTGCGCGGCTCCACGGTGATGTCGGTTTGAGACAGCACCTGGTTGTCTTTTACGAGCAACTGCCCGCCGCCCAGCGCGTCCTGCAGGTCATTCAGCCTTGCAGTGAAGTCGTTGCGGTCGCCGATGAAAACTTCCCCGTTCTTGAGCACGGCCATAAAAGTGGCGCTGCGCGCATTGGCCCAGGTGGTCTTGATCACTTTCCCGTCTTTCACGAATATGCCGCGGGGCTCGCCGGTGGAGGTATTGAAGAAGTCCGCATTCACGGCAGCCATTACTTTAGTACCGGCCGTTTCGGCGTATTTCGCCATATCGGGCACGGTTTGCATGGCGTATGCCGCGGCGTTGTAAGGCGTGCCCGCTTTCAGTTTCAGGCCGGGATGCCTGGTATCCACTTCCAGGATGAACACGCGCATGGAGTAACCATCGGTGCTCAGGTAATGAATATCTGTTTCCATGATACCGGGGCTCACCTGAAAAAGCGTATCGGAGAAAACCTGGGCCACTACGCCCGCGCTGTCCGCGATCTTTTGGGTAAGCGGGCTTTCGATGGTCACCGGGGCCTGGGCCACGCTGTCTTTCTCGCAGCTCACGCTGATGGCCGCGAACAGCAACAGTACTGGAATGAGTTTTAATTTATTCAGCATAAAAGTTTGTATTCAGCAATTAATAATCTTCGTTTTGTTCGAGCAGGTTGTTCAGCGCCAGTTCGTTCATCGGCAGGGGGAATTTCACTTCACGCCCGGCAATGCCGAGATCCTGCACGGCGCGGCCCAGGCGCACGAGGTCGTACCAGCGGAAACCTTCGCCGAGGAATTCTTTTCTTCTTTCCAGCAGCACGGCATCCAGATAAGCGGCGTCTGTGGCGGGTTGTACAGGGTCGAGCCCCCGGAACGCCCGCAGTTCGTTCAGCCTGTCCAGCCCGCCGGCCCGGCCATGCGCTTCTGCGCTGATGAGGTACATTTCAGCCAGGCGCACCACCACGATGGGGTCTGTGCCGGACTGGCCGCTGGGATATTTATTGATCACGCGCAGCCCCTGGAATGTTTCAACAGACATCGCCGTGCGTTTGTCTCCCGCAGTGAACATGTCCATCACTTCCTGCGTTGGCCGGTATACATAGCTGCCTTTCACGGTATGGGCGTAGGTGTAAAAAAGCGTGCTCACGCGGATAGACGATTCGATGGTAAGGTTCTTGAAAGAAAATATCTCTTCCGTGTTCTGTGTGGCGCGGAATATTTTTTCGAAAGCATCGAGCGCGAACAGGCCGCTTCCGATCACTTCTTCCGCCAGTTGGCCGGCTTCCTGCATTTTGTTCTGCGCCAGCTTCACCCTTGCCATCAGGGCTTTCGCCGCGATGTTGGATACCTGGTAATACTGGCCGGTGGCATAAGCAGGTGCATGTTCCATCGCCTGTTCCAGCTCTTCCTCGACGAATGCCCAGGTTTCTGCTTCTGTATTGCGCTTCACCCTGGCGGTGGTGTTCTTGCGCAGCACGGGTACGCCGCCCCAGCGGGTTACAAGGTTGTAATAGAGGTAGCCGCGGAAAAAATGCGCGATACCGGCTATTTCTCTTTTCCTTTCCGTATCGGGCATGTTATTCAGCGTTTCCAGCAGGTTGTTCACCTGGAAAAGCGCGGAATAATAACCGTTCCACGCGGCGGACATCAGGCTGTTCTCGGGCCGCAGCACATTGGTGATAAAGGTATTCAGCCCACCGTCGCTGGTGGCGCCAGCGTTGATGAGGTTGCCGCCGGTAATGTCGAAGGAAATATAAGATTCCGCGCCGGGGGCATTTTGCATGCGGTTGTAGATGCCGGTCAGGAAGGCTT
>CBFHAF010000402.1:0-5042 GCA_965653435.1 uncultured Chitinophaga sp. | reverse complement strand
AATGTGTTCATCAGGCTGCTGCAGAAATTCATGAGCTGGACGAAACCCGGCGGGGAAGTCATCATCGGCAATTTCGGGGATCATAACCCCACCCGCAATTATATGGAGCTGATCGGGGAGTGGTACCTGCACCACCGTTCCGCAGAAGAGTTAACGACCATGGCCTTGAAAGCCGGAGCAAGCCCCGCGGCTGTGAGCGTCAGGCGAGAGGAGGAAGGGGTGAACCTTTTCCTGCATGTGCGGGCCTGACGGTTAGAATGGCAATCCTGTGAATGAGCAAAGGTTGCGGGCGCCGAAGCCTGCAACCTTTTTGTATATGTTTATGGCCGCCTAGTTCTCTTTTCCTTCCAGTACGTTATTGATCTGCCGGTACAGCGCCTCCTGCCGGCTGGGCTGCAGTGCCTTGCTCACCACCAGTTTCCCTTCCTGGTTGAAAAGGAAATACTGCGGATAATATTCCGCCTTGTCGGGGTTGTCTGCGAGCAATTCTTTCCAGAACGGCGCGATGGTTTCCCTGGTTTTGCGCAAATGGATGCCGGTCATTTCATTCACGCGGATAAATTCTTTCCAGAGCGCATCCCGGTCGTCAGTGTCCATATCCAGGAATACAAACGCGACGTTTTTGTTTTTAAAGGCCGCCCTGAGCTGGGGCAGGAATTTGATCTCTTCTTTGCAGGGCCCGCACCAGGTGCCCCATACATCCAGATATACTACTTTCCCCTTCAGCCCTTTGATCACTTCATAAATGGACTGCACTTTATCGTAGGCCTTTACCACCACGATGTCCTGGTTGCCGGCCTGCTGCGCCAGCATGCTATTCAGCGTATCCATCATTTTATTGATGCGGGGGGTGAAGCTGCTGGCAGGAAACTTTTGCCTGAACGCATCGGCCAGGCTCCGCGCCTGCGTGAGGTCGCGGGAATTATATTGATTGATGATCTGCTGGTAGGTATAATTTTCCGTAACGGCCGGCGGGAAGTTGTGCAGGCTGCCCACCCAGCGCCAGTAGGGTTTTCCATATTTTTTAACGAGCACGTTGGCGCTGTCGAGGCTGATATGGTAATAAGGTATGGGCTCGGACGGCCTGATCTTTTCGTTCCTGATCTTTACGAATGCTTTTGTTTCCAGGTAACGGAGGTAGTTGTCTGCAAACGTGTAGTACTGCGGCCCCGCGGGGAAAACTTCCGGCTCAATAACGGTCTGGTCAAATACATGGATCACGAGGTCCTGTATGGTTTCCTTATTCCGCAGCTGCGTTCTTGCGAAATCGTTGAGATAGTTGTAGCCCCAGTAGCGGGTTTCAGCGGCGATCAGTTTTTTATCGGCGGATGAAAGGCCGGAAGCGGATATGGTTTCGGCCTTTTTCTGCTGCTGCGCGAGGAAAGGTTCTATCACCCGGGTTTTCAGCGCCGGGAACGGAAGGTCTTTTAACGAATCTGCATTGGCGCCGGAGAAGAAGAAAGGCTGGCTGTCCAGGTCTATCTGCCGCAGGAGCTTGTTCTCAGCGAGCGCTTTGCCGGAAAGGAGCCTGATGGTGGAATCCTTCACATTCAGCTCCACGGAAAGGCTTTTTCCGCCGGTAAGCAATAACGTATAAAAGTGCCGCTGGAAAATAAGCCAGGCAAATTTCCGGGAGGTGACGGGCAGAACGGTGCTGAAAGTACCATCGGGAGCTACCGGTATGCTGATGCTGTTTTCTTTATGGAACCCGTACACCGTGGGGATGTTAACGGTCACTTCCGTTTTCCCGCTGTAATCCGTTACCCGTCCCTTCAATTCGAACTGGGCGGAAACTTGGGTTGAAACGAGGAGGAAGAGAAGAAGATAAAGGCTTGTTTTCATTTTTTTGACAGGCTTTTGGGTGACAGGATAAAAATATCCAGCCCGGGCGGGGTATTCCGGCAGAAGTGACGGATACCGCAAAAAGTGTGACGAACGGGTGAAATGGCGCCACGGTTTTTCCCCACTAAGTGAATTTTTCCCCGCTTCCGGCTGGCGGGCGCTATTACTTCCAGGGTTTAAAAATATCTTCCGGTAAAAGCGGAAAAGGCCTGTTCTGATGAACAGGCCGTTTATATATATGCACCGCTAATGTTTACGCCTGCTCTTCAACATACCTCTTAAAAGTTTCCAGCACCGACGCACAGAACTGTTCCTGCACATCCAAAGGCGTTTTCTTTTCGGGCTCGAAGATCTCTGTAATGGTAACGCCATTTCCCGTGGCAGCAAAGAGGGTAGTGGTTTCCCGGCGGTCGCTGAGCGTGTAGCTGATCTTTTCGGAGTGGATCACTTCATCATAAACGCCTTTGAAATCGAAGCCGTCGCTGCCGTCTTTCGCCCGCATGACATACAGGAATTTACCGCCTGTCACCGCATCGTTTTCTACATGCGTAGTATGCCAGTCTGCGGACGGCTGGTTCCACCTGATAATATGCTGCGGTTCCGTCCACAGCCGCCATACTTTTTCCATCGGCGCGTTGATGAAGATTTTTACGGTGATGAACTGTTTTTCCATATAACAAATTTAACGGTATAGCCGCAGTTGTACGCGGGGTAAGCGTTCCATATTGCAGGGGATTTTGTGCCAACCGTTTGGGGTTGAAATGATCCGGGAATTATATTATATTGAAAACATGTTTACCCGTATCATCTTCGGCAGTCTTCTCCTGGCGGGCTTTATGCTCATAAGCGGAAAGGTTTTTCCGCAGGCCGCAAAAAAACAACGGCCCAATATCATTCTCATTATGGCGGATGACCTCGGTTATTCGGACCTGGGATGTTACGGAGGGGAGATCAGCACACCAAACCTCGATTATCTGGCTTCCCACGGCCTCCGTTTCAGCAGCTTTTACAACACCTCGCGCTGCTGCCCCACGAGAGCGGCGCTGCTTACCGGTATGTACAACCACAATGCGGGAATAGGCGAAATGACGACAGACAGGCAGATGCCCGGCTACCGCGGCGCTCTGGGCAGGGATGTGGTGACCATTGCGGAAGTGCTGAAGGATGCGGGGTACCGTACGGCTATGACCGGCAAATGGCATGTGTCCAACACCATAGAAGAACCCACACCGCAGGCGCAGCTGGACTGGCTGAACCATAAGACCGACCGGCCGCGTTTCTCACCGGTGGAGCAATACCCGGTGAATAGGGGCTTTGAAAAATATTTCGGCACCATCTGGGGTGTGATCGATTTTTTTGATCCTTTCAGCCTGGTGAGCGGAACGGAACCTATCAAAAACGTGCCCCGGAACTATTATCATACAGACGCCATCAACGATTCCACGGCCCGATACGTCCGTGAATTCAGCAAGGGAGAGCAGCCCTTCTTTATCTATGTAGCCCACAACGCGCCGCACTGGCCGTTGCAGGCCAAACCGGCGGACATCGAAAAATATAAAGATACCTACAAAGCAGGCTGGGATGTTATCCGGAAAGCGCGGTATGAAAAACTGCTGAGGTCCGGGATGGTGGACGCTGCAAAAAACCCGCTTTCGCCCCGTATGAAAAGCGGGCTGGCATGGGAAAATAATCCTGACAAAGCATGGGACGCCCACGCCATGGCCGTGCATGCCGCCATGGTGGATTGTATGGACCAGGGGATCGGGAGGATCATCTCCGCCCTGAAAGAAACCGGCGAGCTTAACAACACGCTGATCATTTTCCTCAGCGACAACGGCGCGAGCCCCGAAGACTGCTCCCGCTACGGCAAAGGGTTCGACAGGCCGGGCGAAACGCGGGACGGGAAAGAGATCGTTTACCCCCGGGATAAAAAAACAATGCCCGGACCGCAGACCACCTTCGCCTCCATCGGCGAACGCTGGGCCAATGTGGCCAATACGCCGTATCAGTACGCCAAGATGGAATCTTACGAAGGCGGGGTGCGCACGCCTATGATCGCCTTCTGGCCCGAAGGGATCAGGAGCAAAGGGAAAATTTCCACGCAAACCGGCCACGTGATGGATTTCATGGCCACATTCACGGAGCTGTCCGGCGCGGTATATCCTTCCACATACAGGGGAAACACCATCCTGCCCATGCAGGGCCGGAGCCTGGCTGCCGCTTTGAAAGGAAAGAAGGCCGGAGGGCATGCTTATCTTTTTAATGAACATATGAACGCACGTTATGCCCGCTCACGGGAATGGAAGCTGGTATCGCTGACAAAAGACACGACCTGGCGCCTTTACCGGATCCATGAAGACGAGACGGAGCTGAACGACCTGGCGGCAAAGTATCCTGAAGTGGTAAAAGACCTTCAGGGCAGGTGGCATCAATGGGCGCGGGAGAACCGGGTGCTGCCGAAGCAGCGTAAGAAACAGGAATAATTATTATCCGGTCATTGAAAGGCAGCCAAATGAGGCTGCTTTTTTTAATAAGGTAAAGGACAGGTGTGGAACCGTCCGGATAGCGGACTGAAAATTAGGGGACCGGGTTTCGGCCCCTTTTTGTAAATTTATGCGGTTGCAGTTATGAGCTGCTGTCTCAGTTACTTATGCGAGATACCAATGATATGGATTTATTGGCGTTGTTGAAAGACGGGGATGAAACTGCTTTTACCGAAATTTACAACCAGTATTGGGAGCCGTTGTATTTCATGGCGCACAAACGCCTGCAATCGGCGCAGGACGCGGAAGAGATCGTTCAGCAGGTTTTTCTGACGCTCTGGCACAAAAGGGCTTCCCTGTCCATCCAATCCCTTCCGTTTTACCTGGCAGCTATGGTGCGGTATGCTATTTACCGGCATTTTGCCAACCTGCAGCGCAAAAAGGAACAGGCCGGCGCTTTGCATGCCATCACTGCGGAACAATCTCCCGCTTTCGACATCGAGAATAAATTCCTGCTGGAAATATTAAACAAACTGGCCAACGAACTACCAGCCAAACACCGTATTGTTTTTCTGCAGCACAAGCTGCTGGACCGGCCCCTGGAAGAAGTGGCCGGGGAACTGGGCGTATCTGTGCGCACCGCCGAGGGGTATGTTGCCCGCGTGATGCAGGTGATGCGCCAGCGGCGGGAATACCTTACCCTGGCCATGATCTTTA
>CBFHAF010000401.1:0-5045 GCA_965653435.1 uncultured Chitinophaga sp. | reverse complement strand
CTCACGTAACTGCCGTTAAAGACCTCGCCCGCGCATACCCCGATGTGATCGTTGACCCGGATGTTGTGGTGACGGACGACAACGGCATATACACCAGCGGCGGCGCCACATCCACCTTCCATTTATTGCTGCATATCCTGGAGAAATATTGCAACAGGAATACGGCCATTCATACCGCTAAAGTTTTTGCCATAGACATGGACCGCGCGCAGCAGTCCTATTTCGCCAACTGGTCGCCCTCGCGCGAACATTGCGACGAGCTGGTGTGCGAAGCGCAGCAAAGGATGGAAGACCGCTTCCGCGACCGCCTCACCGTTGAAGAAGTGATACGCGGGCTGCCCGTAAGCCGCCGCAATTTTATCCGCCGCTTCAAAATAGCCACAGGCGTTACGCCCATCGAATATTTGCAGCGCCTGCGCATCGAAGCCGCCAAAAGAATGCTCGAACAAAAACAGGAAAATATCACCGGCGTAATGATGCAGACCGGTTATGAAGACGCAAAAGCCTTCCGCCAGCTCTTCCGGAAGATCGTAGGCCTCTCCCCAAAAGAATACCGGGAAAAATATGCGGGTTGAACACCGTATGCTTTTTTAAAGGAAACGCTCGCTCACCACCAGGTCTTTACTGCCTGCAACGTATTTGTAAAACCCTTCCCCGCTTTTAGCGCCGAGGTAACCGGCAGTCACCATGTTCACCAGCAGCGGGCAGGGCGCATATTTCGGGTTGCCGAAGCCGTCGTGCAGCACATTCAGGATGGACAGGCAAACATCCAGCCCGATGAAATCCGCCAGCTGCAAAGGCCCCATGGGATGGGCCATGCCCAGTTTCATCACCGTATCGATCTCTTCCACGCCGCCCACGCCTTCATGCAGCGTATAGATCGCTTCGTTGATCATCGGCATGAGAATGCGGTTGGCGATAAACCCGGGATAATCATTCGCCACGCAAGGCACTTTATTCAGCTTTTTCGACAATTCCGTGATGTATTCCGTTACGCCTTTTTCAGTGGCGTAGCCGTTGATGATCTCAACCAGCTTCATTACCGGCACGGGGTTCATGAAATGCATGCCGATCACTTTGCCGGGCTTTTTGGTGGCGGCGGCAATCCTGGTGATGGAAATGGAAGACGTATTGCTGGCCAGGATCACTTCCGGCCCGGTATGTTCATCCAGCTCGCGGAATATTTTCAGCTTCAGCTCCACATTCTCCGTGGCGGCTTCCACCACCAGGTCCACATTCTGCACGCCCGCAGCGAGGCTGGTGAAGGTCTGAAGGTTTGAAATGGTTTGCTGTTTATCCGCTTCTGTAATGGTTTCTTTGGAGAGCTGACGGTTGAGGTTCCGGATGATGGTATCCAGCGCCTTATCCAGCGCGGGTTGCGATACATCGATGAGGTGAACGGAAAAACCATGCTGGGCAAATACGTGGGCAATCCCGTTGCCCATGGTGCCCGCGCCGATCACAGCTACTTTCTGCATAAGAAGATCTATTTTGGTGATTTCAATGATCCGGCAATTTAAGGAAAAACGGGTTCCGTGCCGCAACGGGTTTAAACCGGCGCCGGGAAAGCTTTTATGACAGGCTGTTTGAAGTAAACGGAATTAATCCTTTCGTTTGAAATCGCCCCGTTTCCAGGATTCGATGAACTGCGCCCAGGCGAGCGGGTTGAAGATATTCTGCGGCGGTGTTTGCCCCGCATAATAAAGGGACTGCTGCTGCTTCTGCATGAACACATTGTAGGCGCCGCCGCCGTCTACCGGTATATAACGGGCCATGGCGCGCAGCTTGGCCTGTTCGTTATTTTTGCGGGCCACTTCGTACATATCGTTCGGGATGTCCATATTTACGAACATCTTTTCAAATTCGCGGCGGGTGGGGTAAGGATGGATCACGGTTTCAGCGAGGTACATCGTGTCTTCCGTCATGAGCTGGATAACGGAATAGCTGTTGCCGGGCAGTTCCAGGGGAATTTTGTAGTCTTTTTTCCGGAAGCCGATAGCGCTGAAAAGCAGGGTATCGCCCTTGAATGCCACGATGGAAAAAACACCCTGGCTGTTGGAAATGGTGCCGCGGTTCTGCCCTTTCACCAGGATGCTCACTGCCGGGATGGCTCGCAGGCTGTCCGCCGTCATGGTAATACCAGAAATCTGTATGATGCTGTCTTTGAACGCTTTCAGTTGGGCTTTGAGCAAAAACGGCAGGAACAGCAGGGAAATCAGTATGATCAGTTTCTTATGCATACAGGTACTAAGATATATGTTACCTCCCGGAAACACGAATATAAAACCAACAAATTAAACATCATTTTAGGTTAACTTTGCAGATCGGAAACAATTTTAACATCAATTTATGATCACAAAAGAAAAGGTCCTCGAGGCACTGTCAAATGTGGAAGAACCCGATCTGGGTAAGGATTTGGTGACCCTTAACATGGTGAAGGACATTGAGATCGACGGCAATAAAGTAAAATTCACGGTAGTACTGACCACCCCGGCCTGCCCGCTGAAGGAAATGATAAAAAACGCCTGCGTGAACGCGATTATCCACCTCGTAAGCAAAGAGGCGGAAGTGGAGGTGAAGATGACCGCCAACGTAAGCTCCAACCGTAAAGACGGCAAGGCGATGCTCCCGAACGTCAAGAATATTATCATGGTGGCCTCCGGCAAAGGCGGCGTAGGCAAATCTACCGTGGCGGCCAACCTGGCCCTTGCCCTGGCGGAAGACGGCGCCAAAGTGGGGCTGATGGACGCGGACATCTACGGCCCTTCCGTTCCCATTATGTTCGGCGTACGCGGCGAGCGGCCGATGATGGTGAACGTGGAAGGCAAAGGCATGATCGTTCCCATGGAAAAATACGGCATTAAGTTCATGTCCATCGGCTTGCTGGTGGATGAAAAACAGGCTATCGTATGGCGCGGCCCCATGGCCAGCAGCGCTCTCAAGCAATTCGTGAGCGATGTGTACTGGGATGAGCTGGATTACCTGATCATAGACATGCCGCCCGGCACCGGCGACATTCACCTTACGCTGGTGCAAACCGTGCCCGTTACCGGTGCGGTGATCGTTACCACCCCGCAGGACGTTGCACTGGCTGACGCCAAAAAAGGCATCAGCATGTTCAGCAGCCCGCAGATCCGCGTGCCGATCATCGGCCTGGTGGAGAACATGGCTTATTTCACGCCAGCCGAGCTGCCGGAGAACAAATATTACATCTTCGGAAAAGAAGGCGGCAAAAGACTGGCAGAAGAGCTGGAGATCCCCTTCCTCGGCCAGATACCGCTGGTACAAAGCATCCGCGAAGGCGGCGACGAAGGCGTGCCCGCAGTGGCCGGCAACGACGCCGTTACGAAAAATGCATTTGCAGAGTTCGCAGGCGCCACCGCCCGCAGCATCGCCATGCGCAATGCCAACATCGAACCAACGAAGATCGTTGAGATCGTAGTTTAAGCTCTTTTGATAATCATGACACTCCCGGCGCCGAAGTCATGAATGGCGCGGCGTTCGGGAGTGGAATGAAATTCTTCCCCGAACAAAAGCCCGCACAATGTACGCTCCCCGCTATCACCAGGAAAAAGACTGGGACACTATCGCTGAATTTATCCGCAAGCACAGCTTTGCGCTGCTCATAAGCCTGGAGGACGGTTTGCCAGTGGGCACGCATCTGCCCATCGAGCTCGAAGAAAAATCTCCCGGTGAATACATATTGACCGGCCACATTGCGAACGCCAACCCGCAATCCGCCACCTTCACCAGCGGCCAGACCTTCCTCGTCGTGTTCTCAGACCCGCACGCCTACATTTCATCTTCCTGGTATGAAAAGGACAAGATACCGACCTGGAATTACATCGCGGTGCATGTATACGGTACGCTCCGCATCCAGAGCGACGAAGAACTGGTTGCATCCCTCACCGCGCTGATGAACAAATACGAAGCCGCCAGCACGCACCCCGTAAGCATTTCAGACATCGGTGAAAAAGAGCTGTACAACAACCTGAAAGCCATCACCGGTTTCGAGATCGCTATTACCCGGGTAGACACCCGCTTCAAGCTCAGCCAGAATAAAAACGACAAGGACTACGCCAGTGTGGTACAACATCTTCAGCAAAACCCGGATTCCCAATCCCGGGAAATAGCTGAAGAAATGCGCAAAAGGCGGAGCTGAAGCGCAATTTCAATGCTGCATTGCCTCTCTTTCTAACTCATTCAATAAAAAAAAGCCGAACGTATACGCCCGGCCTTTTTTTATTCTTGAAGGAGAAATTACAGTGTAAACACCTTCCCTCCCACTATCACGTCTTGTCTGGACTCGTCGAAAGTGGCTTTCAGGCCGGTCCTGTAAGCAGCCGTTCCCATGATCAGCGCGATGGAATGGGAATAAGCGGCTTCTATCGGCGCATTTGTTTTTACATCCTGTTTTCTTACACACTCCATCCAGTTGCGGACGTGGGCGTAGGTGGTTGCATCCCCGCCGGTGTTGGCGCCTGCTTCAACCGTGGCAGCGGTTTGGCTGAGATCCATCTCAGGGAGGAGATTGGCCTTCATGCCCATTTCCCTGGCTTCCCTTTCACGCAGGCCGCCGGTAGGGCTGATCTTGTTGGTGCTCATATCGATCATGCCTCCGTTCGAATAATACAATTCTTTTGTGCCGCCGGCTGAGTTGTGGAACCGGGAGCTGTACACCACCTGGAAACCGGTGGAGGGGTCGTTGGACGGGCCGTAATCGAACACCGCGGTGAGCGTGTCGGGATTGGAACGGCCGTCTTTCCATTGGTAGATACCACCGTTGGCCACTGCGCTGCGCGGGTGTTTGAGGCCGCTGAACCAGTGCACGGTGTCTATCTGGTGCGTCATCCACTGCCCGAAGATGCCGGAGGAATAAGGCCAGAAGAGACGGTATTCAAGATACTTGCGCGGGTCCCAGCTGTCTTTGGGCCGGGTGCAGAGAAAACGCTGCCAGTCCACGTCGGACTCCCTGATGACCTTTGTGAGCTCGGGCCTGCGCCAGCGGCCGGGCCTTGCCGGGACCGGTCAGCTCCTCCAGCGTG
>CBFHAF010000400.1:0-5052 GCA_965653435.1 uncultured Chitinophaga sp. | reverse complement strand
GGCAGTAAAAGCTGCACAACACAATATCAGCAGCGTGAATAAACTTTTCTTAAAAATGGCAGTATATACCTTCATCCTGGAAACAAATTTAACCAAAGCCGCACCGGCGTACGCGCGCTGTGAGTTAAAAGTAAGTTAAAAAAAGCGTGTAAACAAGCCACAGGAAAGGATTTGGCCTAAAAGCGCCTTTGCGGGGAAATTGATCCCTTTTTACCCGATATCACCCAGCATCGGGCGCATCAGGATGTCTTCTATAACAGCCTGTGGGCTGAGGTTATAAGCGGCCCAGATCATATCTGCCACATCGGAGGCTTCCATCAGCCGGTCCGCCGGGGCTTCAAAGCCCTCCCAACTGGCCGTCCATACCGGGCCGGGGCTTATGGAGGTAACTTTCACCCCGAAAGGCTTCATTTCTTCCCGCAGGTTCTTCGAAAAACCCAGCAAAGCGAACTTCGTGATGCTGTAAGATCCTCCGTTGGGGTACGCCTTATGGCTGGCGGTAGAGCAAAGATTGAACACATGGCCTTTGCGCGCCGCTTTCATGGCGGGTATAAAAGCCCTCGTAAGGTGATACGCGCTGTAAAGATTTACGGCCATCATCGCTTCAAGATGCCCCTCTTCTTCTTCATGCACCGCACCGGGTGTGAATATCCCCGCATTGTTGACCAGTATTGCCGGCGTATCGCCGAAGGTATCTTTTATTTTCTGCGCAAAAGCAAGAACCGCCTGCTTGTCGGCCATGTCAACCATTTCAGCCAGCACCTTTGTGCCTTGCCGCTGCTGCCCGATGGATTGCCTGGCAGCTTCCAGCGCAGCCGGGTTCCGGGCGCAAATGGCAACGTCAAACCCTTCAGCAGCCAGCTTTTCAGCCGTGGCCTTGCCTATTCCCCTGCTTGCGCCTGTTATGATCGCGTACATATGTTTTGAATTGCCTGTTTTAAAGCCCTTAAAAATAAGGCAAAAATTACGGAATCGCGCTTCCCGCCGATTGTCGTAAATTTGTATTGAACTACAGCCGCCAACGCTACTGACTATTATGAGATACAAACATATTTTTTTCGACCTGGACCATACATTGTGGGATTTTGAGGCCAACGCCACCGCTACGTTACAGGAACTTTTCGCCGAATATGCACTGGATAAAAGAGGGATCCCCTCGTTCGAAAAATTCTACGCGTCATACTCCGTGATCAACGAAAAACTCTGGGACCGCTTCCGCAAAGGATTTATCAACAGGAACGAGCTGCGCACCAAACGCTTCAGCATGACCTTCCTGGATTTCAAGCTCTGCGACGACAAGCTCTGCGAAAGCCTGGGCGCACGTTTCATCGAAGTGCTGCCTACCAAGACCGCCCTTTTCCCGCATGCCACAGAAGTGCTGGATTACCTGCGCGGTAAAAACTACCCGATCCACCTGATTACCAACGGGTTTGAAGCAACCCAGCGGCTGAAGATGAAACACTCCGGCATTAACGACTATTTCACGCATGTGATCACTTCCGAAACCGCCGGCAGCCTGAAGCCCCACCGCGAAATATTCGACTACGCGATGAAGCTCTCGAGCTGTTCCGCATCGGAATGCATCATGATCGGCGATACGCTGGATGTGGACATTCTCGGGGCGCAACAGGCGGGCATAGACCAGGTATATTTTGCACCGGACAAACAGCCGGAAGGCATTCAGCCTACTTACACCATTAAGAGCCTGCATGAGCTGAAGGCGATATTGTAATGTGCACTCGCGAATAAGCATCTATATGCACCGGTATCAAAAATGATACAACCGGTATCAGAAGTGATATGCAACGCCTTAAAGTACCTTTATCCATGCCTTTGAGTGGGCTTTAGGCAGGCTTTGACACGGGTGAGCCTGCCGCGGGCCAGACCTTGCATGAGCGGGATGCATCAAGAACGATATTAAAAAAAGGCTGTGCTCCATTCGGAACACAGCCTTTTACAAATATGGTCAGCTCAGGTTATTATCCTTTCGCGGCGGGTTTTGTTTTTTCAGCTGCAGCAGCCGGTTTGGCGGCTTTGTTTTTCATTGCGGCCGCAGCTTTGGACGGCATGGGCATGCAGCAGGATTTGCCTTTGGCGGCCTGCTCTTCCTTGCAGCAGGATTCACCTTCCTTGTTGCAGGCGGCTTCTTTCGCTGCTTTCTTTTTAGCGGCGGGCTTTTCC
This sequence comes from uncultured Chitinophaga sp., assembly GCA_965653435.1. GTDB lineage: Bacteria > Bacteroidota > Bacteroidia > Chitinophagales > Chitinophagaceae > Chitinophaga. Next base: position 2,871 of record CBFHAF010000400.1, on the reverse strand, counting down.
TGCGCCAGTGCCGGGCCGGCCATCAATGTTACTGCCGCGAGGGCGAAAAATATTCTCTTCATAAAAAGACGGTTATGAATTCAAAAACAGCCTGGAAAACATACATCCCGTTCAGGAACTTCCCGAAGCGTTTACGGAATGCTGATATGCCGGACTGTTTTGTCATGAACTGAAGATAGGCCAATCCATCTTAAATATCTGTTAAAACTTACCCCAGCTTTGCGATCACGGTCTGCCCGCCTCTCACGGTCTGTTCCAGCGCCACGTTCACTTCCGTGCCGATGGGCAGGTAAATGTCCACGCGGGAGCCGAATTTGATGAAGCCCATTTCCTGGTTCTGCTTCACCTGCATGCCTGCCTTCAGGTAGTTCACAATACGGCGGGCCAGCGCACCGGCGATCTGGCGGACAAGTATCTCGGTTTTGCCGTTGCCGATCACCACGGTGTGGCGTTCGTTTTCGGTGGACGATTTCGGGTGCCAGGCCACGAGGTATTTACCTGCGTGGTATTGGCTCAGCTTCACTTCCCCGCTGATGGGGTTGCGGTTTACATGCACGTTGGCAGGGCTCATGAAAATGGACACCTGCAGCCTTTTGTCCTTAAAATATTCCGGTTCGAAAGTTTCTTCGATTACCACCACCTTACCGTCTGCCGGGGCGATCACCAGCTGCTCGTCCTGGTTCAGCACCCTGTTGGGGATGCGGAAAAAGGAAATGATGAAAAGGAATAGAACCAGTGAAATGCCGGCCACGATGTAGCCGAACACCGGGGCGCCCGGGAGCAGGTAAAATACCGCGCCGTTGATCAGCGCCAGTACCACAAAGGTGATGGCGATGGTAGCCGTTCCCTCTCGATGGATAGTCATGTTCAGTTTTGTTAATGAAAGATCGCCGGTTTTTTCCCGGCGGTACGAAGGTATGAAGAAAATAAAAATTTATCGCACAAAGACATTCACGTAGATCCAAGCGAATGGTGCTGCCACGAGCAGGGAATCGAAGCGGTCCAGGAAACCGCCGTGGCCCGGCATGATCTTGCCGGAATCCTTCACGCCTGCGAGCCTTTTAAGGCGGCTTTCCAGCAGGTCGCCCGCTGTGCCGAAAAGGGCGGCAATCAACGCAAGCGCCACCCAATGCGGCCAGGCCAGCCCCCAGCGTTCGCTGCCCCAGAAATATCCGAAAACACCTGCCGCTGCGATGGCCAGGATCATTCCGCCCACCGTGCCTTCTATGGTTTTTTTCGGGGAAATGGACGGGAAAAAAGGCGTGCGGCCGATGAGGGAGCCTACGATATAGGCCATGGTATCATTGATCCAGATGAAAATGATCAGCAATAGCGGGATAAGTATTCCTTCGGTTCCGGAATACCCGGTCCAGTGCAGGGCCGTATCCGGTACGATGGTGGTATGCCAGCCCGGTACAACGGAGAATGCGACGGGTTCGAGGCGAAGGTCCACCATCATGCTCAATGGCGCGGTTACATAAATGAGCCCCAGCATGGAATAACCGATCGTTTTCAGCGAAAAGTTCCTGCTCATCAGGATCTCGCCGAGCGGCAGCAACAGTATGAAAACAAATGCCAGCACAAACCCGATCTCGCCGAGCGTTACGCCGTTCCCCCCGAAATGCCTGTCCGTTACCGCCATCATCACCGCGCAACCCGCTATCAGCAAGCCCGCCCTGTGCCAGGGTGATACTTCGCTGTAATCATTGTCCATCAGGCGCACGAGCTTTACGTACTCCTTCAGGGCAAAAAAGTTGATCAGGAAAAAAAGAAGAAAGAAAGTCAATTCGTTCCACAGGATCCCCCCCAGCATAATTGCTACAAAAAAGAGGGCGGTAACGGTGCGCGTGATGAATGTCTTCATGCTGGCTCAAAAAAGTTAGATCGGGCGTAAAGCTAAGGATTGTTTTCGATCTTCCCTTCCTGGCTGGCAGCTATCAGTTCTTTTGCTTTTGCTTCGTTGCTGCTGTGCACATATACTTCGTCCATACCCGGCAGCATGGTCACAAAAGAGGAGTCCTGCCGGTTGATGATCACGGCCTCGATCTCGTTTTCTATCAGCATGCCTTTGATGATCTCTGATTCAAAGGACACATTGCTGGCAAATACTTTTACCCAGTCTTTTTCCATATTAATGTTCTTTTTCTTCGGTGATGATCTCGGGTTGGGCCAGTACTGCGGCGTTGTACCCGCTTTCTTTCGCCCGCCTGTAGAGCCGCCATATCAGCAGCCCGGTAACCAGTGCGCTCAGCAGCCCGAAATACAGCGGAACATGCTCGTCTGCCGTGGCGTCGTATTTCGTCATTTTCGCCTGGTACAGGTATATTAACAATACCTGGAGGCCGTTGTTCAGGAAATGCGCGGCGATAGACAGCCAGAGGCTGCCGGTGGCAAAATAGATGGCTCCAAGCAAAAAGCCCAGCAGCACCCGTGGCATGAAACCCAGGAACTGCAAATGAAATACGCTGAATATCACGGCGGTGATCAACGCTGCCACCCACCCGTTCTTAATCATTTGTGTGATAAGCTTTTGCATAACGCCCCTGAAAAGCACCTCTTCCGCGATAGCGGGCGCCAGGGCCACCAGCAGCAGGTTGGTAAGCATGGAAGTAAGATCGGGCATTTTCAGCATCATCTCCGTTTGAACCTTGGCAGACTTCTCTATGTCCATCAGCGATTTCGGCAGGGGCCAGGTTTCGTTCCATTCGTTGAGCAGTCCTACCATGGGCAGGGCGCAAAGCATAATAAGCACCGCCAGCCCGAGCTGGATGACCCCTACATGCTGCTTGAGCCCCAGGAAAGCCTCGGGCCTGGGGCTGGCTATCCAGGCGATCAGCAGGCCCGGTATCAGGAACACCATAGTAGTATACA
>CBFHAF010000399.1:0-5056 GCA_965653435.1 uncultured Chitinophaga sp. | reverse complement strand
CCCCCGCCGGCGACGCCAGCGAGGCAAAAGCACTGGCAGCCATCTTCGAAAGCTCCAAAACCCCCGTCAGCTCCACTAAAAGCATGACCGGGCATGAATGCTGGATGGCCGGAGCCAGCGAGATCGTTTACTCCATGCTGATGATGCAGAACGACTTTATAGCCCCGAACATCAATTTCGAGAACCCCGACGAGGATTCCGCCAGGTTAAATATCATATCAAATACAATTAATAAAAATTTTAATATATTTTTGTCTAATTCTTTTGGCTTTGGGGGAACAAACTCCTCCCTGGTAGTCAGGAAATGGCAATAATGGTATGTATGCGGCGGTTATGGCCATAATTTGTATAATTTTGCCGAAGCAGAGCCCCATTTAGAAACGGGAATGCTTATTTGTTTTGTCTAATCAACCTATATCTGGAACACACTTTTTTATGGAAATTAACGAGATCATCACAAGAACGAATGCTTTTCTGGCGGAGGAATTTGAAGTTGCACCGGAGAGCATCACCCCCGGGGCCGATCTGAAGGCCACGTTGGAGCTGGACAGCCTGGACTATATAGACCTGGTGGTAGCCATTGAGAACAATTTCGGTTTTAAGGTTAAACCGGAAGACTTCCAGGGTATTGTTACCTTCCAGGACTTCTATGATTATGTAATTGCCCGTGTTAAACAAAAAGAGTTGGTATAATGCCATCCTGGCAGGGTAAGTCCAAAGGAAATAAGCTGGGGTATCGGATATTTATTGGTGTTTTGCGATATGGAGGAGTGCAGCCGGCTTATTTTCTCCTGGGATTTGTTGCAATGTATTACTGCCTTTTCTCCTATCGTTCCACCAGATCCATTTACCAGTATTTTCATCAAAAGGCCGGCTTCAGCCGTTTCCGCTCGCTGATCAATGTTTACCGCAACTATTACGTGTTCGGGCAAACGCTGATAGACAAGATAGTGGTGATGGCAGGCATTCCTAACCGGTTCACCTTCCAGTTCGACGGGGAAGAGCACCTTCATGAGGTGGTTTCCGGCGGAAAGGGAGGCATTCTGCTCAGCGCCCACCTGGGTAACTGGGAAGTGGCGGGGCACCTGTTCACCCGTTTGCAGACCCGCATCAACATCGTGATGTTCGACGGGGAGCATGAAAGGATCAAAAATTACCTGGAGGGGATAACGGGGGGAAGGAATGTAAATGTAATTGTTTTAAAGGACGATTTATCGCATATTTACGCTATCCACGACGCGCTGAGCAAGCAGGAGCTGGTATGTATGCATGCGGACCGCTTCCTGCAGGGGAATAAAACAGCGGAAATGCCGTTTCTCGGAGAGGCTGCGCGCTTCCCGGTTGGCCCGTTCCTGCTGGCTTCCACTTTCAGGGTGCCCGTTTCGTTCGTTTTTGCATTTAAGGAAACCAGTACGCATTATCACCTGTACGCAACCCCGCCCAGAACATACCAGGGCGCCAAGCAGGGGGGGCTGGAGGCATCCATGCGGGATTTTGTGGCGGTAATGGAAGAGAAGGTGCGGCGGTACCCGCTGCAGTGGTTCAATTATTATGATTTTTGGTCGCAAGACTAATTATACCTGAATACCATGATCAACGAAGAAGACATCACGGAATACATTCCCCAGCGCCCGCCGATCGTTATGATCAGCCGCCTGCTGGAAGCAGGGGAGAAGAACATCCGCACCGGCCTGGATATCGCGGAGGATAATGTATTTGTGCAGAACGGCACTTTCATGGCGCCCGGCCTGGTGGAAAACATTGCGCAAACCGCCGCCGCACGTATCGGGTATCTCGCAAAAAAACACAATGTACCCGTACCCCTCGGCTTCATTGGCGCTATCCAGAACCTGGAGATACTGGAGCTACCGCTTGCCGGCACCAGTCTCGAAACGGAGATCGTGATAGAGCACGAAGTGTTCAACGCCACGGTGATCCATGGTACAGTGAAACAGAACGGCCGCCTGATGGCCGAATGTGATATGAAGATTTTTGTGTCCCAAAATAAATAAGCAATGAAAATCAAACACCTGGCCCTGCCCGTTGTGGCAATGATGCTGACAGTAACCACAGTAACCGCACAAACCGCAAAAGACGTATTCGACAAGTCTGTAAAACTGACTTACCTGGGGATCGATTTCACCAAATCAAAGATCATTGGTGACGCAGCGCTTAAAACCGACGATATTCCCGAGGTACATTACGCCAGTATTAACCAGAAAGTAGTGAACGAAGCCAAAAAGTATACGATCGCTGAGGCTTTCAACAGAGACGAAGTGAGCACGGACATTGGCCCGGTAAACAAAAGAAATGCGAAGATCGACGAGGATGACATCAAATCCGACAATTCCGACGATTACCAGGCGTTAAAGCCCGAAGACGTCACGGCGTTGGTGAAAGGCTTCGATTTTAACGGAAAAACCGGCCTGGGGCTTCTTTTTGTGGCAGACGGGATGAACAACACCAAAAAACAGATATCCATCTACGTAACCCTCGTGGACATGAAAGCCAAAAAAGTGCTGTTCACCGAACGCGTGGAAGGCTCTCTGGGCGGCCGTATGGGCATTACATTCGGCCTGGCCAACAAATATCTCAGCGGTGTGAAAGACATCATAGATGAGATCGAAAAGAAGAAATTCAAAGAATGGAAATCCACCTACGGCGGATAATTCAACAATAGTATAAAAAATTACATGCAACCTGTATTGAGCGAGAGTGCTGAAGTTTTGATCCGGTTCAACGAAGCCGATCCCCTGGGAATTGTGTGGCACGGCCACTACATCCGGTATTTCGAAGACGGGCGCGAGGCATTCGGCAGCAAATACAGGTTGCGTTATTTAGACATATTCGGCCACGGCTACACGGTGCCCGTGGTGAACGTAGAATGCAATTACAAGCGGCCGCTCCGTTACGGGGACAAGGTAGTGGTGGAAACCCGCTACGTGAATACCGAGGCTGCCAAGATCCGTTTTGAATACACCCTTTACAACGCGGAGACCCGCGAAGTGGTGTGCACCGGTTCTTCCATACAGGTTTTCCTGGACAAAGAAGGGTCCATGTTACAACTTACCGTTCCGCCCTTCTTTGCGGAATGGAAAAAGCAGTGGGGTTTGATATGATGGAGGTTTTTGTAGCTGCGGGAAACATCGTTTCCCCGCTGGGAACAACCGCCCGTGAGAATTTCGAACGGGTGCGCGCAGGGGAAAGCGGTATCAGCCGCCAGCCCGGCGGGTTCTTTGCCTCTGTTATACCAGATTCGCTGCTGCAACCGCTGGTAACAGCTTCCGGCCTTTCAGGCCACACGAAATTCGAGCAGCTGCTTATCCTGAGCATACAGGATGCACTGCAGCAAACCAGTATCAGCCTGCGCGACAAACGCACGGCTTTTATTGTTTCTACCACCAAGGGTAATATCGCCCTGCTGGAACAGGGGCTGGGCGCTGATATCAGGCCTATACAGCTGCATAATACCGCCGTAAAGACAGCGGAGTATTTCGGCGCCGCCAACCGCCCGGTAGTGATCAGCAATGCCTGCATTTCGGGCCTCCTGGCCATTTTGATCGGGCAACGGATGATCCGCTCCGGTCAATACGACCACGCAGTGGTATGCGGCGCGGATCTGCTGACGAAATTCGTGCTCTCCGGCTTCCAGTCGTTCCAGGCTGTGAGCGACGAGCCCTGCCGCCCGTTTGATGCGGACAGGAAAGGCATTACGCTCGGCGAAGGCGCAGCCACCGTTATTTTAACCAGGAATAAAACATTGTTGCCCGGGAAACAAGCCGTCCGCCTCGGCGAAGGCGCTTCCAGCAACGATGCCAACCATATTTCAGGCCCGTCCAGAACGGGCGCCGAGCTTGCTGCCGCCATTACCAGGGCCATGCAGCAAAGCGGCGTTCAGCCTTCTGACATCGGGTTCGTATCAGCGCACGGTACCGCCACTTTGTACAACGACGAAATGGAAGCGAAAGCGTTCCATCTCTCGGGCCTGCAGCAGGTGCCGGTGAACAGCCTTAAAGGGTACTACGGCCACACTCTCGGTGCAGCCGGGCTCATAGAGGCGATCATCGGCATGCACAGTATGCAGGAAGAAGTAGTGATACCCACTGCCGGCTTTGCCACATCCGGGATCAGCCATCCATTGATGGTGAGCAGTCAATTAGAGCCACGGCCCATGGCGCATTACCTTAAAACAACCTCGGGTTTCGGGGGATGTAATGCCGCAATGGTGTTCAGTAAAGTGACATTGTAAATCTTTTAAAAAAGCAGATCACCAATGAATTTTTTTACCAAGGAAACGAAAACCGCATTACAGGCTAAAGAACAGGCGCTCTGGCTGGCATTCGCGCCGATAGCTTTCCAGGCTTCCAAAGCGCTGAGAGACCTGGGCATCCTGCAGGTAGTGGCGGACAGTGGCATGAATGGCGTTACCATCGAAGAGATACTGGAGCATGTGAAGCTTTCGCGCTACTCCGCCCGCGTATTGCTCGAAGCAGGCCTGGGCCTCGAAATGCTGGTTGTGAACGATAAAAGATATACGCTTACAAAAACCGGTTTCTTTATTCTCAGCGATACGCTGACCCGCATCAATATGGACTTCTCGCATGATGTATGTTATAAAGCCATGTACCATCTGCAGGACAGTCTTACCGAAGGCAAGCCCCGCGGCCTCCAGGAGCTGGGCCCTTGGGAGACCATTTACCAGGGCCTTTCCATCCTCCCGGAGCCTTCCCGCACCAGCTGGTTCAATTTCGACCACTACTATTCGGATCTCGCTTTTCCCGGCGTGCTGCCCATCGTATTCGAACATAAACCGAAATCGCTGCTGGACATCGGCGGCAATACCGGTAAATGGTCCATGGCCTGCGCCAAGCACGACCCGGATGTGCATATCACCATCATGGACCTGCCTGTGCAGGTAAATGTGGCGAGGAAAAATATTGCAGAAGCCGGCCTCGAAGACCGTGTTTCATTTTTCGAAACGAATATCCTCGACGAGAGCCTGCCCTTTGCAAAAGGTTTCGACGTGATCTGGATGAGCCAGTTCCTCGACTGTTTC
>CBFHAF010000398.1:0-5060 GCA_965653435.1 uncultured Chitinophaga sp. | reverse complement strand
ATTCACCGCGATCATTTCCCCGATCTCTTTATCGTTCATTTTCAGCTGCTCGTAGAGGTATTGCTCAAACGGCGTTTTTTTCTTCGACAGATAGCCGTTGTACAATGCCAGCAGGTGGTGGGTTTGCAGCGAATCCTGCATGTAATCCTTGCCGCTGGTGTTGTAATAGTTGTAGGAGTACGGCAGCACGCGGTCCCTTTTTACGAGGATGAGCGCTTCGCGGGCCAGGTCGTTTTGTTTGGCATACCGTGAGGCAATTACAAGGTCCAGCAGGTTGCGGTACATGCGTTGGAAATAAAAAGTATCTATTTCATCCGTCGTGAGCCCATAAACGTTGTTGCGCTGCCCGGAGGCCTTGGTGTCCAGCCAGCGGAACGATTCCAGCAGCTTGTTTTCGAATGCGGCATCGATGGTGGGTTGTTCGTTGATGGTGACCAGCAGCTTCACCACTTCCAGCTGGTCCTTCAGCACGGGGCGCAGGTTGCCGGCTGAAGCGGTGGCCAGCCTGCTGCGCGCGCCTGCAAAATCTTTGAGCATGTTGGAAATGTAGGCTGACGAGATGTGCCACAGCGCGGGTTCTTTCACCTTTCCGCCTTTGGCCAGCTCGTCCAGCAGTTGTTGCATTTGCAGAACAGGGGATTTATCCGCCCGTTTATCTTCCCAGTAGTAAGTCTGCCGGTGCGCGTCATCTTCGAGTATATTGGTGAAGTAGTCTTCTTCCAGCTTGTTCATCTCGCGGCTCAGCAGCACATCCAGCATGGGCGACTGCGGGTCCAGCCCGTACACTTTCCGGAGGCCTTCCGTGCCCGCTTCCACGGTTTTTAACGCGAAAATAGCCGCCACCGTAGCCTTTTCCCGGTTGTTCTTACAGAGCGGCAGCACTGCATTCTCATACACCCCGGTGTAATGCACGTTTTGGTAAGCCATTTCCCGCTGGGATGGGGCGTTTTCAAAGATGCGGGAAAAGAGGTAGGCGCTTTGCGCCTTTTTGCCGGTACGGCGCAGGGCGCCCGCGCGCAGCCCTTCGATCTTATAATGGATCAGCGAAGTGGAACCGGGGGGCGTAGCCAGAGAATCATAATACTGCAGCGCCTGCGTATAGGCGTTGCAGTAATGCGCCAGGCGGATGGACTGGAAGGCGAAACGCTCGCGGATATAAGGATTTTTACAGGCCTTGTACAGCTGTACGCCGTTGCGGGAAAGCTTTATCATGGTGAGGGAATCCCTTTTCACCTCATCCCAGCCCGCGGGGCCTTCCACGTGCGGCTCGCATTGTTTGGCAAACATCAGGTAGCCGAGGGTCTCTTTATCCGCCGACTGTATGAAATGCTGCGTCAGGGCGTTGAGCCTTGCACTGTCCGCCAGCTGAAGCGCAGCGCCTTTTTCGATGTGCATATACAGGTTGCTCATTTGCGAGCGGGAGAACCCATAGATAAATTCATTGAGGTCTTTTTCCGGGATCTTCCCTCCGAAGAATTTTTTCCATTCTTCCAGGTTGATCTTTTCTTCGGGCATTTCGCTGCCGTAGAAGTTGGTGAGGGCGGTGTAATAGAACGGTTCAAACCCCTGCTGGGAGGGGATGTTCGGGTTGTAGAAATTTGCGTAATAATCATACGGGTCCGGCGAGGGGCCGCAGGAAAACACGTAGGCAACGCCGCTGAGCACCAGTGCGAGGCAGCTACTCGAAATTATGGTAAATCGTTTCCAGGTCATGCAGTGAATACTTTTGCAGTATGATGGGATCAAGATGATAAAATATAATGGCCGGCTTATGGGGTTGCCGCTGCCGGTTGAGATGGCGGGCTGCCTTTTGCAGCAGTGCGGGCGGGCAGCTTTCACGGCGTATTACGTCTCCCTGCCGGATCAATACGTTTTGCAGGGCTGTGTCGCGAAGGGCAGTGTAGGTATACTCACCGTTTTTCCGGAAAAGCTCCGTGTCCAGCGGCAGCTGGCGCAGCAGGCCGGCGTATCTTTTATTCCGGAACAGCACGTCCCATTCGAAGAGCGGCAGCGCCAGGTCCAAAGATAAAGGATAATTGCTGATCCTGTCCGAACCGGTGTAGGCCCGCAGGGATTCCATGTTAAGGATGGAATTGTGGCCGCCGGGTTTGCGGAGGTCGCCCATGTTGTAGCACATCAGCAGGCCTTTATCCACCGGCGGCACGCCGCTGCTGCCGGTATATTTCACCTGGTGCATGCGGATGGTGGCCGAGAGCCGGCGGTCGGCGAAGAAGGGCTGCCGCCGGAGCTGTTGCAGGAAACTGAAGTACAGGTCGCGGCTGGTACGCGTCCAGTCGCAGTCCAGCTGAATTTCCCGGATCTGCCGCGGTGGTATCTGCGCGCATTGTTTTTCCAGCAGGGAGGCCGTCCGTTCCGCCATGAGCTGTGCCCAGCCGGTATCTTTCTGCTGCCATATCTCGTTCATCAGGAATACCACCGGCACAATTTCCAGGCTGTCCGGAAACGGTTCTTTAAAATCCGCGATGGCAAGGGGAACGGCAGTACGATCGGAAGCATTCCAGGCCACATCAAAACATTTCACATACAGCCTGCTGACGTGCAGGGCTTGCAGCGCGGACCTTTCCAGAGGGGACAGCGAGTATTTCTGTTTCCAGAAATAAAAGGCGCGGTGCACCTCCCTTGGGCGGGAACAGGCCATGCACAGGGATAAGAGGCTCCATAATAATAGTGTACGTACGTTCATGCGTTTGCAAATATCGGCAAATCAGCGGATCAGCGCGGCATACATCCTGGACCGGTGATAAATGGAAGGATGTTCGCGCAGCAGTTCGGTCTTTTGGTATCCCGCACCACGGAAAAGTTTCTGCAGGCTGGAAAAGGAGAGGGGATAAGGCACCCATGGGTTGGGCGTATCCGTATTGTATTCCACGATGAGGAAATGGTGTTTTTTGTCGACATGCCCGGCCGCTTTGGAAAGGAAGGCCTGTTTGTTTTTGACAAAGTGAAGGGAATTGGCCATCAGTATGCCTTGCAGGGTGGGGAGCTTCCATTCGTCCTTTTCAAAGTCCATTTGCACGGGCCTGATATTGGATTTCGGGAACGATACCGGCTCGCGGTCCACCGCGAAGATGGTGCTGCCTGGGTGCAGGAGGGTGGCCAGCGCCCGGGTGAAGAGGCCCTGGCCGCAGCCAAGGTCCGCCCAGGTGGCGGGTTCCGGCGTTCGGATAGCAGGAGTGTCTATCAGGGATATGGCTGCGCCGAGTTCCATTCTTTATTTGTTGATGGCGATGATGCGGTAGCCGTTTGGCAGGGAGGCGAACCATATTTCGCCGCTGCCGATCATGGCGCCCTGCTGGTTACGGAAGATTCGGTCCAGCCGCTGGCTGTCCACCTTGGCTTTCAGCGAGGCGTCGAATATTTTGCCATAGCTGGTGAGGAACGACTTTTCGGTCTTGTATTCCCGGAGGGGGAACTGGACGTGTGCGGTGACGCTGTCTTTTTGATCGTTTTTCACCCAATCCTTGAAGCGGAGCATGAACTGTTTGAAGCCGGCGGGATCGTCGAAACCGGCGGCGCTCCAGCTGGTGGGCACGGTGCCGTCTTCGAAGAGGGTATCCTGCGCCTGTACCTGGGCGGCCACCTGTTGGTCCACGGAGGGGGGCGGTGCTACGGGCACGAGGTCTTTGACGCCGTCTACGATGGAGCTGTCTGCGGTTGTTTTTTGGGTGGCTGTATTACAGGCAAGCAGCAGGGGGAGCAGTAATATGATACAATGGAATTTCATGTGATAGGCTTTGATGCTCAATGAAATTAAGTATTTCCCGGGGCTTAAAATTTTTGTTAAAAAGATTTGCTTATATGCATTAATTGTCCTTATCTTTGCAATCCCAAAACGGAAGAGCGCAAGGCTCTGACGTGATAAAAGGAAAGGAATGGATCGGTAGTTCAGTCGGTTAGAATGCCGCCCTGTCACGGCGGAGGTCGCGGGTTCGAGTCCCGTCCGGTCCGCAAAAAGTCGCTCAAACGGGCGGCTTTTTTTATTGGGTTTTCCCCTCTTTATGCTTATGAATAATAATTTTTTTCCAGGCTGGTCGAGTTTGCGAAAAAATCAAGTACATTTGTCGTATATGTAATTTATGCATGCTTTGATCATGCTTTTCATAGAGACCGAAATCTAATCTAGGTGCCCATGCGCTCGTCAACCATTGCAGAGATACAGGTTGCCCTGATAAGCTCGGTTAACCTGACTAACTATTCCCCGTTTGTTTTTTAGGATTTATCAGTATTCAGTAAATAAAATCTAATCGATGCCTATGTATGAAAAAACATAACATATATGTGAGCCAAAGAGGCTATCCGGTTCCTGCTCCGGTCTACTAACGCAGGCATACCCACTACCCATATCGCCAAACAGTATCCGATGCAGCCTGGTAGGCCTGCAGGAAAAAAGATACATTGTTCCTGGTTTAAACAGATGAGCCTGGCGGGAGAGGTATGCTGATATTTAAAACATCTTCCAAATCTAAATTGACAAAAACATGCACAGAATTTTATGCCTGTTTACCTGCCTGTTACTACTGGCGGCGGGCGCCAATGCCCAGGTAAGGGTAATTTCAGGGAAAATTACGGACGCAACCGGGGCGCAGTTGCCGTTTGTAACAGTTTCTATCAAGGGTACCAGTTCTGGTACTATTTCCAAACAAGATGGTTCATACAGCCTCCAGGTGCCTCCGCAGGGAAAAGTACTTGTGTTTTCCACCATCGGTATGAAAGTAAAGGAAGTGGAGATCGGCGATCGTTCTGAGATCAATGTTTCGCTTGAAACCGGGGTGAATGAGCTGGAAGAGTTTGTAGCCGTGGCTTACGGTTCACAAAGGAAGGCGGCCTTCACGGGCAGTGCTTCCGTTATCACCGCCGAGCCTTTGCAAGCACGTCCGGTTGCTTCCTTCGATAAAGCCCTCCAGGGTCTTGCAACCGGTATCACGATCCAGAGCCAATCCGGCCAGCCCGGCGGCAACAGCACCATCCGCATCCGCGGCGCGAGCAATTTCGGTACTGCACAGAACTCGCAACCGCTTTTTGTACTGGACGGTGTGGCT
>CBFHAF010000397.1:0-5067 GCA_965653435.1 uncultured Chitinophaga sp. | reverse complement strand
GACCAGAGCATCCGTTTTATTTCGCCGAAGAACTGGCAGGTGAGCACCTATGCAGGCAGCAATACCTCCGGTTATGCGAACGCCATCGGCGAAGCCGCGGCCTTTGCCGGCCCGCTGGGCGTAGCGGTGGATAAGAACGGCACCGTGTATGTGCTGGACAAGAATAATAACCGCGTAAGGAAGATCGTATCAGAATAACAAAAAAAAAAAACACCACGCAAAATAATTAAAAAAAAATTATCCGTTTTGCGCTTGTGGGGGGGGGGGGGATGCACAAAAACCCGCCCCCCCGCCACTACTGAACCTGCCCGCCAGAACACCTTTTACGTATCGCCCGCCGGCAACGACGCTTCGGCCGGCACTGTAAAGGCGCCGCTGAAAGGCATCAACGCCGCGCTGGCAAAAGCCGCGCCCGGCGATACGGTGATCGTAAGAGCCGGTAACTACTACGAAAAAGTATTCTTCCCGAAGCCCGGCAGGCTCGAAAAAATGATCACCCTGAAGGCCTATCCCGGGGAACGCCCGGTGATAGACGGAACGGGGCTCACCGTAAACGGGAAGGAAGCATTGGTGACCATCCGCAATGCCAGCTACATTCACCTGGAAGGCTTTGATATCTGCAACCTGAAGAGCAGCACACCCTGGGTGAACGTGAACGGCATCGTGGCGGACGCAGGCTCTTCCAACCTCATCATCCGCCGGAACAGGATCTATAACATCGAGCACAACGTAGCGAAGGAAGACGGCCGCAGCGGGCACGGCATAGAGATCATCGGGAACACGGAAGTGCCGATGAAGAATATCCTGGTGGAAGAAAACGAGATACATGACTGCAACACCGGTTACAGTGAAAACCTCACCATCAACGGGTATGTGGACGGGTTTACCATCCGGAAGAATATCATTTACAATGCGGAGAACATCGGTATAGACGCGGCGGGCGGTTATGCTGCAAACACAGTGCCGGCATACAACTACGCGCGCAACGGCCTGATCACGGAGAATACGCTTTATAACATCGACATGTCCACCGGCCCGGTAGGCGGCGTTCACGGCCACGGCGCGATTGCCATTTACGTGGACGGCGCCAGAAAGATCACCGTGGAGAGGAACCGCATTTACGACTGCGACCGCGGCATCGGCATCGTGAGCGAAAACGATGCATATCCTACCAGCGACTGCATCGTGCGGAATAACATCGTGACCGGCAGCTTCAGGACCGGGATCTACCTCGGCGGATACCTGGGATACACCAGCGGCGGCACACGCAATTGTTACGTAGTGAACAATACCCTGGCCGGGAACAACCGCGTGCGCGGCGCTTTCGGGGAGATAGAAGGAGAGCTGCGGCTCACGGAGCAATGCTTCGACAATGTGATCCGCAATAACCTCGTAGTGGCCGGGCCCGACGATCTTTACCTGCATAAATACACCAACACCGGCAGCGGCAACGTGATAGACAATAATCTCTATTATTCCGCATCACCCTCCGGCTGGATCTGGAACACGACCGACGGCGCGCCCTATACGGATTTCAGCGCCTGGAAAGCGGCCAGCGGCGTGGACGCGCATTCCATTGCAGGCAGCGATCCCTTGCTGACGCAGGATTACAGGATACCGGAAAGCTCGCCCGCGAAGCAGGCGGGATACGTGTTGCCGGCAGAGGTGCTTGGTACGGTGGATTTTTCAGGCAAGCCGCGCGTGCAGAACAATAAAGTGAGCATCGGCGCGCATCAGTAAGACGATTATTAAAAGGCGGTCAACAGGATGGTGATAGTTACGGCCATTCCTGCAATACCGCCCAATATGCTGGCAAGGGCATCCAATACCTCATGATGCCCTTTGCCGGTGACCTTCGAAAAAAGCTCAAACCCGTAGCTGATGCCGATCACCGCAATCAACGCCAGAACGGAAGCCGCGATCATATTGCCCGGCGATATATAGTGTGCCACGATCTGCACGATGCTTCCCATCGGTATCCCCACGAAAAAATGCCTCCATTTATCTTCCGCTATTTTCATATTCCGTTGCTGATGTTATCGTAAGCTACAAAAAAACCACTGAACACGGGGATTTGCATCTTTCAGGGATTGGCAGTATTTTATTCGCCGGTAAAACCCGGTTCTTTATGAAATATTCCACACTTTGTCTTTTCTTCTGCCTGCTGACAGGCCTGTTTAGCCATGCTTCGGCCCACATGCCTCCCGGCCGTGAATTCTACCAGATCAAAATTTACCACCTGAAAACGGAATTGCAGGTGCAGCGGGTGGACAGCTTTCTTTCCATGGCATATCTTCCCGCGCTTCACCGCGCAGGCATCCCGAAGGTAGGCGTGTTCAAGCCTATCCAGCAGGATACGGCTGACCTGAAAATATACGTGCTCATTCCTTTCCGCTCGCTGGAGCAGTTCGAAAAATTGCCTGCCTTGCTGGGGAAGGACGCTGTGCTGGCCAAAGCTGGCGCTTCATATATAGACGCCGTGTATAACGACGTACCCTACGCGCGGATGGAAACCATCCTGCTGAAAGCTTTCAGCGACCAGCCCGTGCTTCAGCTGCCCGGACTTACCGGCCCCAAAAGCGAACGCGTATACGAACTGCGCAGCTACGAAGGGCCTACCGAAAAATATTACGTGAATAAAGTGAAAATGTTCAACGAGGGCGGTGAGATCGCCCTGTTCCGCAGGCTGGGCTTCAATGCAGTTTTCTATGGCGAAGTGATTGCCGGCAGCAGCATGCCGAACCTCATGTACATGACCACCTTCAAAGACCGTGCGGACCGTGACGCCCACTGGAAAGCATTCAGCGCGGACCCGGAGTGGAAAAAGCTGTCTGCCATGCAGGAATACAAGAACAATGTGAGCCGCAATACCCAGTACTTCCTCCGCCCGGTTGAATATTCGGATATTTGATTAACTTGGCTGTACATTAAACCTATGCCATGAAACAAAAACCATCGTTAGCATTCGTAGCTGCCTCCTGGGTTGCCCTGTTCACGGGCATGCTGGGATTCGTGATCGGCCTTTGGAATGCGGAGATGCAGCTCAATGAAAAAGGGTATTATTTCACGATCCTCATGTACGGGCTGTTTTCCGCCGTTTCTGTGCAGAAATGCGTGCGCGACAGGCTGGAAGGCATTCCCGTTACGGACATCTATTACGGCATCAGCTGGGTGAGCATGCTGCTCACTATCATTCTGCTGATCGTTGGTTTATGGAATGCCACGCTGCTGCCCAGTGAAAAAGGATTTTACGCGTTCGCCTTTTTGCTGAGCGTGTTTGGAGCCATTGCCGTGCAGAAGAACACACGCGATGCACAGGCGGTTAAAAACGGGCTGTCTGAAGAAAAGTAATTTTTTGATTGGTTATAAGAAGGCCGTTTCCCTGAAGGAGAGACGGCCTTTTTTATTGCCGGGTAACGGCAGGCGGAAAGTAATCTGTCTTATTTACAGGTACGTTATGAAAGATGCGGCGGTTGTTTTCACCCCTAAAAACAAACGATGGCAGTACTATCTATCGATCTCGGCGGCACCAAACTGGCTACTGCGCTGTTTTCCGGCAGCGTGCCGGTTGCCAGCCCCGCCTATCACCCTTTGGATAAAAGAACCGGGAAGGCCGTCGGGCAAATGATCGTGGACCGCGTGCGTTCCTGCATGCAGGAACAGGCATTGACCGCCATTGGCATAGCCGTGCCGGGCATCAGCCGCCGTGAACGCGGAACGGTGTGGGCGCCGAATATCCCGGGCTGGGATGATTACCCTTTGTTGCAGGAGATACAGGCCGAATGCGGGAACATTCCTGTGTTCATCGAGGCGGACAGGGCCTGTTACATCATGGGTGAAGCCTGGCAGGGAAATGCGCGCGGTTGCAGCGATGCGGTTTTCCTGGCGGTGGGCACCGGCATCGGCGCGGGCATATTGTGTGATGGAAAAGTGCTGCGCGGTGCTGCGGACATCGCGGGGGCCATTGGCTGGCTTGCGCTGGACAGGCCTTTCAGGCCGGAGTATGCAGCTGCGGGCTGTTTCGAAAGCCAGGCCTCAGGTGAAGGTATAGCTAAAGTGGCGGAGCGGCTGATCGAAGAAGATGCGGCGTACGGAGGCATGCTGGCCAAAGAAGGCATCACCGCGGGCGATGTGATGGAAGCCTTCGAACGGAACGACCGCATCGCCATCCGCGTGTTCAATCAATGCATCGAACTGTGGGGAATGACCGTGGCGAACCTCGTGAGCCTCTTTAACCCGCAGAAGATCATATTCGGCGGCGGCGTGTTCGGGCCTGCGGTGCGGTTCCTGCCCGCTATCCGGACGGAAGCGGCCAAATGGGCGCAGCCGGTGAGCATGGGCCAGGTGAAGCTGGAAGCCTCCGGCCTCGGGGATATGGCCGGCCTTTATGGAGCCGCCCGTATTGCGATGCAAAAACTTTCAAATGACACACAATAACCCATGATCGGTCCTGTGATTAACCCGGTGAACTATGTACAATAAGCAAGTGGTTTTTATGGCGGCCTGTGCCGGCCTGCTGTTATTCGGCGTTACGCTCATCACCCTCGGTGCCGTGGTGCTGGACCTGCGCCTGAAATTCGGGCTGGACGGAGTGGCGGCGGGCACCCTGTTTTCCATCATGCCGGTCGGCATTCTCACGGGTTCGCTCCTCTTTGGGCCCATCAGCGACCGGTACGACTATAAGTTCCTGTTGATGATCTCCTGCCTGGGCCTGTGCGCGGGCTTCCAGGGGATTGCGCACGCCGGTTCCCTGGCACTGCTGAAGGCATGCATATTTTTATTCGGGCTGAGCGGCGGGGTGGTGAACGGGGCCACGAATGCGGTAGTGGCAGATATCAGCGCCCGCGGGAAAGGCGCGTCGCTGAGCCTGCTGGGCGTTTCGTTCGGGATTGGCGCGCTGGGCATGCCGCAGGTATTGGGTGCGTTGAAACATCACTTTCAATGGTTCGAGATCGTATCTGCCGTGGGGTGGCTGACACTGGCCATGGCCGGGCTGTTCGCCGTGATCCGCTTTCCGCCTGCCAAACAGCAGCAGGGTTTCCCGCTGGCACAGGGCCGGCGTTTGTT
>CBFHAF010000396.1:0-5071 GCA_965653435.1 uncultured Chitinophaga sp. | reverse complement strand
CCACCGGTGATCATCACTGAATCACTTTGGGTATCTTTCCCGAAGGAATAGATCTTGTTATATCCCTTTGTATCGCCTTTTACATTGCCCTTTACCGTAACCGTTTGTTGTGCAAAGGCGCAGGCCAGGAAACATACAAAAGAGCATGTCATGATCATGATCTTGCTGTGCTTAACTCTCATTTCTTTCTGTTTTTTTGAATGGATTGGTTTAAAAGGTGCCCGTTTAATAAGGTCTCGTATCGAGCGGTATGTTCCAATGTCCGTTAAACCTGAGCACCGGGTTGACGATCGGAAAAATGAACGCGGGTGAATTGATGATACCTTCAAAACGTTCGTTCCCAACCTGGTGCACTACGCTGGTTTTGCCCCAGGGTTTTGCGGGCTCCAGTGAAAATCTTTTCAGGTCCAGGAAACGTTTTAGGTGCCCCAGGGGCAGCTCGCGCCTGCGCTCTTCCAGCACAAGGCGGATCGTTTCATCCCGGGATGCCGGCATGGGAAGGCCGGGCGTGCCGGTTATAAACCGGTATCTCCGCAGCAGGTTCAGATCGTCCATTGCCGCGGCCAGCCTGCCTGTTCTGGCATAGCCTTCCGCCCTCATCAGCAGCAGCTCCGGGTAACTGAACCCGGCCGTCATCTGGAACTTCGGCGTGCCGCCTATTACAGGAAGCCCCCGGTAGTATTGCAGCTGCTCCCCGTCGTCATACGGGAGGTTGTTAAAAACGGTCTGGTACCCCATGTCGCTGGCCAGGAAATATTTGAATCGCAGGTCATTCGACTGATCAAATAAAGCGATGTATTCAGGGGAGGGATAGCTGTAGGGGGATGTTCCGGCCAACTCATCTGTGCTGCGGAAAAAAAGTATCTCCCGGCTAATGGGCAGGTTAATGCGGTTATCCGGGCTGGCGATGCCGCTATACATGGGCGGCAGGAACGGGTCGGCATAAGAAAGGGTATTATAGTCGTACAACACTTTATCCGGCCCTCCTGAAGCGGTTGCCGCCGTCCAGGCAAGATTGGCATAGTGGGCTACGCTGTCATATTGCTGTGTGAACAGGTGAACATAGGCCAGCATGGCCAGGGTTGTTTGTTTACCCGCCCGGGAAGGATGTTTTGTTATTTCCGGGCTGTAAGGCAAGGCATCATGCAGGTCCGCCAGGATCCTGGCAAACACATCTTCCTGCGTTGAAAGGTCAGGCATCCGGGCGTCGCCTCCTACATCGGTGCCGGTTACGTATGGTATGGTCCTTACGTTGTTATTGCCGCCCGGTTTGTATACCGGCCCGTAAATAAGCGTCGCATGAAAATAGGTCCAGGCCCGCGCTGTATATGCCTGCGCCATCACGGCCCCGGCTTCTTTGGTGTTGCCTTCATTCCTGATGGCCCTGATGCCTTCTATTACATTGTTGAAATATTTTACCGTGCCGTAAGTACCCTGGTTCCACAACGGGTCACCGGCTTCAGGATTAATGAAGGGCGATCTGAAAGTATAACCATAGTACCTTTCAATATTCGGGTGGTTCCTGGCTTTATACTCAATGTTGCCGATCCCCTCGGACAACCAGATATTATCCGTCATATACCCGGGCATGGAGCCGCGGTTATTGTCCAGGAAGGCTTGTAAAACGATCTGCTCATTGTCCAGCAGATGATCAAATTCTTCTACTTCAGACGGGATCATTTTGCCCTTAGGCTTTACGTCCAGGAACTTTTGACAGGATGTGAAAAACACCCAGCAACAAAGCGAAAAAGCAGCCGCAGCGGTCAGTTTCATGGTATTAAGCAATTATGGTCAAAAATTAACGGCAAGGCCTAAATAGAATTCCGGTCGCAAAGGCAGCGTTCTGAATCCCTGTTCCTGCGTTCCGCCAACAACATTATTGGTATTGTACACTGACGTTTCCGGGTCCTGTTTGTCGCTGTTGGCTGTCCACAAAAAAAGGTTGCGCCCCTGTGCCGTGAGTTTCAGGTTAGCCATCCCCAGGCTTTTCAACCTGTTTTTATTGAAGGTATAAGAGATCACCGCCTCTCTGAGCTTCAGGTAATCGGCCCTTTCAATCATTATATCCGTGAACGGAAAATAATAGGCGTCCAGGGAGGTAGCTGCCAGCTTCGGATAGATGACCGTTTTTTCATCTCCAGGTTTTCTCCAGCGGTTGGCTACATTTTTATTCTGGTAATTACCGGTGGTAAAGCCGTCCTTACGCATCACATTGCCGGTTTTGGCGATCAGCATAAGTGAAACCTCGAAATTTTTATACAAAAAAGAGTTGGTCAGGCTGTAGACAAAAACAGGACGCAGCGTGCCGCTGTATACCGGGTCAGCCAGCTGCAGATTTCCGCCGCCTACCATTTGCCCGGCGGCGTTGTAATAAAGCGCGTTCCCGTCTTTATCCAATCCTGCATACCTGTAGCTGAATACCGCCTGCCCCGGGTATCCTTCCCTGTTGATAACTTTTGGCGCAGCCAGATCTGTCGGGTAAAGGAAGTTGGAATGATACTGCCTTACCTTGTTGCGGTTATAGCTCATGGTACCCATTATGTTCCATCTGAAACCTGTCTTTTTTATCACATCACCTTCCAGGGTTACCTCCAGGCCGGTATTGTCAATAGCGCCAACATTGGTCATCAGCTCGGTATAACCGCTGGTTGGGTCAACGTTATCCGGCGAAAGCAGGTCGTTACTTTTCCTTAAATAATAATCCAGCGTTACGCCCATCCTCGATTCCAGCAGGGAAATATCCACGCCGATATTCGTTGTGGCGGTTTTTTCCCATCTCAGCGAGTTATTAGGAGGCGACGATATGCCGTAAGAAATATCTCCCGTAAATGGGGACACCTGGTTTCCCTGGGGCTCAATAACAAGGAAGGGCCCGGAGTTTAACGTGATAAACCCGTTAATGCCATAAGAGCCCCTTACAAACAGCTTGTTGATCCACCGTGCCTGGAAGAACTGTTCTTCGGAGAGCTTATAGGTTCCGCCCACAGACCATAGCGGCTTATACCGGTATTTTGGATTGGTCCCGAAAAAATTCGTCTGGTCCAGCCGGATGCTTCCGCTGACAAGGTATTTACCGTCATACTGGTATGAAGCGTTGGAATACCAGGAGGCAAAGCGGCTGTCGTCGAAGGAAATACTGCCAACGGATGCAATTAACGGTCTTGATGTGCCGAACATATCAGCATTGTTCAACCCGGCATTGTAGTCCTTGTAATTGAAGGTGGCAAATGTGCCCGACTGCTCGTTATACCCGAAGCGGGTAGGTGAAACATTGTTGTCGGTCGTATTACGGATAACCTCGGCTCCCGCGATAGCGATGATATTATGCTTCTCATATGTACGGTTGAAGTTCAGCTGGCCACGTACGATATAGGAGGCATTAAGTGTCCTGGCCTCTATCACGGCGTCTCCATAGGGAATATAACGGAGGGTGGGATCTGTTTTTGAAAACCCGTCGTTGTAGCCCAGCCGCATGCGGTAGGAATCTTTGCGGTAGACCTGCCTGCTCAGGGCGTTTCCCCTGGACCAGGTTCCCCCGGCTTCCAGGCTCAGGCCCCGGGCTAGCGCCGCGGTGATGGTTCCTCCAATCCTGAACTGCATATTTTGCGTTTTACCCATTTCTTTGCCCAGGTCATCAAGAGGATTATAGTTGATAGGCTTCATGCCTTCACGCTGATACAGTGCATTTTTTTTCGGGGTAGCAACAAAAATATCCCGGCGTTGCCCGGTAACCGGGTCCACCACAAGGTCGTAGGGATGCAACAGGCCGTAGGCAGCGTTATTATTATAGGCGATCAGCGAAGCAGGTGTTCTGACAGGGCTTTGCGAAGTAGAATAGTTTATATTGGAAAGCAGCCGGACTGATATGATCCTTGTAGGTTTCCAGTCATTTTTAATATCAATGATCATTTTTTCGTCGCGTGTATACAGCATATTCCCTTTGTTGGCAACATACCTGGCGGCGGCATGCACAAGGCTTCTATCGTTTCCGCCGGAAAGCGAAATGTTATGCTGATGAGTTATCTGGCTGCGGAAAAGATACTCCTGCAACTGGCCCAGGCCGTCGTTGGATTTCAGGCGGGCAAGCTGTTCATCCACATCCCCCGCGGGTAAAAGGTTTAAGCTTTTTGCCACCATGAGGTACTGTACCTGGGACAGGTAACGGTTATTATTGTAGCTGTTCCGGTAAAATGTCGGATTCTGGTTGTACAATTCTATTTCAGCGTCCACGTAATCCGCACTCCCGGAACGGTTCAGCCGGGAAAGGTCCGGGCGCAGGATGAGGCCGCCGGATCCCCTGTAGCTTACCTGTACCGCCCCCTTCTGAGCCTGCTTGGTTGTTACGACAATAACCCCGTTGGAAGATCTTGAGCCATAGATAGACGC
The DNA here is from genome assembly GCA_965653435.1 of uncultured Chitinophaga sp. Classification (GTDB taxonomy): domain Bacteria; phylum Bacteroidota; class Bacteroidia; order Chitinophagales; family Chitinophagaceae; genus Chitinophaga. The sequence continues at coordinate 685 of CBFHAF010000396.1, read as the reverse complement.
GGCCACGGCATCTTTAAGAACGGTGATGCTTTCTATGTTATCGATATTGATGGATTCAAGCCCGCCGTCGATGGGATATCCGTCTACTACGATCAGCGGGGAAGTAACGGGCTGAAAGGTGGATACTCCCCTGACCTCCAGCTCGCCGTCTTTCGTGAGCACCATGCCGGCCACCTGCCCTTCCAGGGCGGCTTTCAGATCAGGCCGCAGTTTGTTCTCAAGTTTTTTACCGCTGATCACAGACAAGGCGCCGGGAGCTCTTTCCTTTGCAATGCTCTGGTAACCCGTTTGAACGTTGACCGCCACCATGCTCAACTGCTGAACGGCTTTTTCCATTTTCAGGGTCACATGGTCATTGATATCCATGATAGCATGTTCTTCAGTCTGGTAACCGACAAACGAAACGACAAGGCGCTCTCCCACCGCCGCGTTGATGTTAAAGCGCCCGCCTTCGTCTGTGCGGGTCATGATGTTTTTCCCTTTCACCATAACGGTAGCTCCCTCCAGGGGAGCGCCTGAAGAGTCGGCGATGGTACCCTCCACCGAAAGTGTGGCGGGCACAGCCGGTGACTGGGCCTTTTCAAACACCCTCCGTTTGAGGATAATGCTTTTTTTCTCTATATAGAAATCTATGGGCTGGTTTGCCAGTATCAGGGTGAGCAATTGTTTCAGCGGCATATTCTCA
>CBFHAF010000395.1:0-5073 GCA_965653435.1 uncultured Chitinophaga sp. | reverse complement strand
GCCCGTACCTTTTAGCGGTCCATCTTGAAATGAATGTCCGCGAACCGGATAAAATGCTGCCAGTCGAAGATCGTCATGTCATGCTCTCCTTCGCGGTTGTGGTAGCCTAATATGGACGCTTCTATTGCCGTGTTGACCGGCGGGGGGGCGGCCGGGAGGTTTGATTTGAGGTGATAGAGCGCGTATACTTTTTCCGCATTTTTTAAAGAAAGGAATGTACCCGTAGGGTCTGCCCAGAGATCTTTCGTGGCGTTCGTCGCATATACGGGGCGTGGCGCCATCAATGCTACCAGCATGTGCTGGTCTACCGGCAGTTCGTTTTCCCGGTCGTTGTACTTTTTATAATTATTATTGAACCAATGCGGAAAGGTGCTGTTGATGCGGCTTATGCGCTCCCCGAACTGCCGCCTTGCCAATGCGGCACCCGAATTGCCTGAACAGTTGCTGATGCAGAGGGCAAACCGCTGGTCCTGCGCGGCGGCCCAAAGCGAAGCCTTTCCTCCGCGTGAATGCCCCACTACTGCCACCTTCCAGGGATTCACCAGGCGCTCTTCCTTAAAATAATCCATTACCCGGGCTGCTCCCCAGGCCCAGGCGCCGATAGCTTTCATGCCGTTGTCTGCCTCCAGCTGCCCGGGGTACAGCTGCAGAACGCCGTTCATATAGGTATCCTTATTGTCGGGCGCGAGATCGCTGACGTGAAATGCGGCGATGGCATAACCGCTGTCTGTAACCATTTCCGCGGGCCAGAACGGGCTTTTTTCCTTCCGGTCAGGATCAGTATTATTTTTGCCGCGATTGTTGATCAGCAGGAAAACCGGCGCAGGCCGGGAGATATTGTTGGGGACGAACAGCACAAGATGAATGGCTACGGATTTTCCCGAGCGGTAAACCGTGATGCGTGTTTCTTTCAGCGTGGCCTTGCCCTCCATCGCCCGGCTGTCTTCCCGCAGGGTGGCGAAACGGATGCTGTCGAAATCATGCGGCATCTGCCCGTAAATATTTTCTTCGAACAGGCGGAGTATTTCCTGCCGGCGGCCGTGTGTCCAGTCCAGCACATCGCCCACCGGCCGGCCTTTCAGCGTCAGCAGCGGGTCCGGGAGCGTGTAAGCCGGTACTTTTGATTCATCGTATTGTTGGGCCTGTGTTGCCAGGGAGCATAGCAGCGCGAAGATGAACGGGATGGTTTTCATACGGGAATTTTTTATGCGCAAGTGTCTAACGGTACTAAAATAACCGTTTAGCTATGGATTGTCAAGGCTTTTGTTTGGGCTTGCAAAACTCCTCCACCGCATCCCGTATCATGTCGACCTTATCTCCCAGGAATACCGCCTGTTGGAGATCGTTGCAAATAAGGGAAATTTCACTTTCCGGGATAACAGGGCTGTTATCCTTTGTGGCCAGAATGGTCACGCCGCTGCTTTGATGCAGCTTCCTGAAGAGTGGATGAACAGGAAGAATGCGAACAGCAGGAAAAGCATGCTTTTCATAAAGGTGATTTTAGGGATTCTGCAAGGCTAATATATACCACTTCAGCAAGTTGCAGGCATAAATTTGATGTTTCATGAACGATTTTTCCCGGTTTCATTTAAATTTCATTTAACTTTTTACCTTTGCTCCCAAAATCCGCCGTTCTCATCCGCGGCAAAGCCAAAATGTAATCGAAAGTATTTTTCGTTCCTGTTCTATCCTGCCACCCCCGTATTTGAGACATATTAAACCAGGAACTAATTGATAAGTGCCGCCTGAACCGCTACATATTGATGAATCTGCTCTGCTTGTTCGCATCGCTGAAGGTGATGAGCAGGCTTTTTCCGTCCTGTTTTTTACATGGGCCACGCCGCTTGCCGCTATCGCCATGAAAATAGTGAAGAATGAATATGCCCGCCAGGAAGTAGTGCAGGAAGTGTTCATCAAGGTTTGGCTGCACCGCGATAAGCTGCACAAAGTTGAGAACCTGGGAGCCTGGCTCCGCAAGATCACCATCAACCAGAGCCTGCTGGCCCTGCAACGTCATGCGGCAGATGATAGGCGGCTGGAAGCCATCCAATTAAGACAAAATTCCTTCGACAATACCAGCACCCTTGAGCTGAAAGAGATGCGCCACCTGGTGCACGAAGCCATTGAATCCCTCCCCCAGCAACGGAAGATCATTTACCGCCTGAACCGTGTGGAAGGAAAGACCACCCGTGAGATCGCGGAAGAGCTGCAGCTGTCTCACGGCTACGTGCGCAATGCGCTGAGCGCGGCCCTGGCCGCTATCAGGGAACGGCTGACAGCTTCAGGGCTGCTGTTGCTGTTGCTTTTATTACACCGTTAAAAAATTTTTTTCCGGGGATGATGACAAAACACCGCTTGCCATGATCTTATACTATGAACAGCATGGAAAATACCCGATTACATCATCTGGCGCAGGATTTTCTTGACAATAAACTGGACGAGGCAGGCCAGCAGGAATTCTATGCGCTCCTCGGAGAGCCCGGCCAGCGGGAGGCCCTTGCGGAAATATTCATGGAGCTTACCGGGCAGCCTGATATGGACTTGGCTTTCGACGCCAGCCTCCGGCCTTTGCTGGACGAGGCAACGGCGATCGACCGGCCCCGCACGGCGCCCTTGCGGCGCATGCATTACTGGGGCTGGGCGGCCGCCATCGGGTTGCTCGTGCTTGCAGGCAGCATTTACAGGCTCACAGAACAACGCGGCAACGCCAGCCCTGCGGTACGCACGCAGGCAAAGAACGTTACACCCGGTAAACAAGGCGCCGTGCTCACACTTGCAGACGGTTCCACCGTATTGCTGGACAGTATGAACAACGGCGTGGTGGCCAGCCAGTCCGGCACCAATGTAGTGCTGGATAACGGCCAGGTTGTGTACGACCCGGAAGAGACCGCCGCAGCAGGCGCAGCATACAATACCATCTCCACGCCCAGAGGCAGGCAGTTTCGCATCGTATTGCCCGATGGCACAAAGGTGTGGCTGAATGCAGCCTCCTCCCTGCGTTACCCTGTTGCCGTTACCGGCAACACGCGCGAAGTGCGGATCACAGGAGAAGCATATTTTGAAGTGGCGGCAGACGCAACCAAGCCTTTCTCCGTTCACTTCGCCGAAAAAGGCGTAGTGGAAGTACTGGGCACGGCATTCAACATCAACGCCTATGAAGATGAGCCGCTGGCGAAAACAACGCTGCTGCGCGGCAGCATCAGGGTGAACAGGCAGCGGGTGCTGCAACCGGGAGAAGAGGCAAGCGTCAGCGACGGCAACGGCCTGACCGTGGAAAACAGCCCCGGCGCTGAAGACGCTGTTGCCTGGAAGAACGGCCTGTTCATCATGCGCGGCACAGATTTGCCGGCATTGTTCCGGCAGATATCAAGATGGTATGATATAGAAGTAGACATGAGGGGTACGCTGCCCGACCGCACTTTCGGCGGCACTATCGGGCGGAACGTAAGCCTGACCGATATAATCGAAGCATTGAATATTTATGGAGTGAATTGCAGACTGGAAAACGGCAAGCTGATCGTACAGCCATAAAGACTTTGGCCCGTCCAAAAAAGAAAACCGCCCCGTCTGACTCACGGAGCGGCTATTAAGGTCGGGCTAATAAACCAAATACAGGTTCTGTTTTATTTATCAACCAAAACCAACCAAATGTATGCAATTAATTGCGTTTTTGGTCCGGCATTTTTATGTCCCTGCCGGATTATTGTTGAGACCGTTCCGGCGTACGAAAATCGCCGCTACTCTTCTCCTTGTTGCAAGCCTCTATGCCAGTGCAGCCTCAGCACAAAAGATCACCCTTAACCTGAAACGCGCTTCACTGAAGGAAATTTTCGGGAAACTGGAATCGCAAACGGGCCTGTCGTTTATGTGGGATGAGCGGATCTTGAGAAGATCCACCCCGCAGGATATACAGGTGACCAATGCCACCCTGCCGGAAGTGATGGACCTGGTGCTGCGCAGCCAGCCGCTTACTTACCGCATTGTCAACAAAATGGTAGTGATCAACGAAAAGATCATCACTGCCACGCCCGGCGAAAACATCCTGCAGGAAATATCCGGGGCTGTGCGCGATGAGTCCGGCAAGGCCATTCCTCTTGCGACAGTACGCGTGAAAGGCACTACCAGCGGCGCCGTGTCTTCGCCGGACGGGGCGTTCAGGCTGCAAGTGAGGGATTTTCCCGTCACCCTGCAGTTCAGTTGCCAGGGATACACCCCGCGGGAAATAAAGGTAACGGGGCCGGGCACACTGAATGTGATGCTGAGCAGATCGCTGCAGCAGATCAACGAAGTGGTGGTGACCACCGGTATTTTCAACCGGAAAAAAGAAAGCTTTACCGGCGCCGTAACCACCGTTACCGCCGAGCAGCTGGCCCAGTTCGGCAACCGCAACCTGATCACTTCCCTGCGCAACATCGATCCTTCTTTCAACATCGTGGAGAGCAACACGTTCGGCTCCAATCCCAACCGCCTGCCGGAAATTCAGATCCGCGGCAATTCGAGCCTGCCCAACGTGAACGAACTGCAGGATGAAACGCGCGTAGGCATGAACACCCCGCTGGTAGTACTGGACGGCTTCGAATCTTCCCTGCAAAAGCTGCTGGACATCAACCAGAATGAAGTGGAGTCCATTACCATGCTGAAAGATGCGTCCGCCACGGCCATCTACGGTTCCCGGGGCGCCAACGGCGTGATCGTGATCAAAACCAGGGCGCCGCAGCCGGGAAAACTGCGTTTGTCTTACCGCGGCGACGTGAACATCGAAATGCCTGACCTCACTGCTTACGACGTGCTGAACGCCCGCGAAAAGCTGGAGCTGGAATATAAGGTAGGCCTGTACAACAATGCCCGCGCGGAAAACGACGTGGCGCTCAAGCAGTACTACAACTACCTGATGAGCGAAGTGAACCGCGGGGTGGAAACAGACTGGTTGTCCAAGCCCGTGCGCACCGGCATCGGCCAGCGCCATAACGTGCGCCTGGAAGGTGGCGACAATGCCTTCCGTTATTCTATTTCCGCACAGGTGAACGATATACAGGGCGTCATGAAAGGCTCTTCCCGCCGCACTTTCAACGG
>CBFHAF010000394.1:0-5083 GCA_965653435.1 uncultured Chitinophaga sp. | reverse complement strand
AGGTATTGTTTACCGACGAACTCGCGGAGGATCTTGCTGTATTCCTGCTTCCATTCCTTGCCGTGAGCGGGCACCCTGTTGCCGTAAACGATGAAGGTCACCAGGTGGGCGATCTCATGGAGCAGGGTCAGTAAAAAAGAATATTTGTTGAGCCCGCCGTTGATGCTGATGCGGTGGCCCTTGTTCTCATAAGGGTGGCGGTAATCCCCGAGCACGCTCTGGCGCTCGCGGGTGATGGTGAGATGTACTTTGTATTCCCGGATGTAGGCGATCACCTGCTCAAACGTTCCGTCCGGCAGGTAACTGGCCAACGCATGTAAAGGTGCTTCTTGCTTCAATTACTCAGGATTTCTTTTGCTTGATCATCATCCGGTACAGGTGGATGGTTTCAAACACCGTATATACCAGGTAAAAGAACAGCAGCAGGAAAATGGTCGATTTGCTCACGTGCGGGCGGCTCACGAATACGTAAATGCCGATGCCCACCGCGCAGAGCATGAGCTTGCTCAGCGTGGAGGCATACACTGACCGTACAAAGACGTTGGGATTGGCGGCCGTCATGCCCTTGCGGTTCAGGGAATAACTGATGAGGGTAATAAGCGCCATAGCGATATTGCCCGCTACCAGCACTTCGAAATGCACTCCCAGCGACTGGAAGAGCCATTGCTGCAACAGGAACAGGACAGCGGTGATCAGTACGAACACCCCTGCCAGCCAGAAAATAAACTTATCGGTCATGCTTGCTGGTATCTTTTACAATTCGCCACAAAAGTAGGCCTAAAGAAAGTAAAGAAAAAATGATCATGAAAGCAGGGAAACGTATCCCCAGCCATTGATCCAGCAAGTAGCCCAGCCAAAGGGCCAGGCCGATGGCAGCAAGCATCTGGAACGCCAGCCCGGCGTACCGCCAGAGCATTTTATATGGATTCTTCCTGGAGGACGGTTCTTCCATTTTTGTTAGACTCCGCGTTTGAATTCGATGCGGACTGCGGCAGGTCTGCCGGGTCCATATAGCAGCGGCCATTGAACTTCACCGTAGGTTCCATTTCAAAATGCGCCGTGTAAATATCTCCTTTGATCAAGGCGTTGCCTTTGAGGAACAGCAGCTCCTCACATTTAATGATACCCGTTACCTTCCCCAGGATGTCTGCACTCTGGCAGATCAGGTCTCCCGTGATCTCGCCCTCAGGCCCCACCACGATCTTGGCTTTGGTAGACACCAGGCCGTTCACCTGCCCGTCTATCCGGATATCCCCTTCGCAAACAATATCACCCTGGATACTGGTGCCATTCCCTATAAGGTTGATGTTGGAGGTGGGCATAATGCTCTTGCCCTCGCCTTTCTTACTTTGGTTAAACATAGGTTTTCAAGGTTTTTCGTTTTAATAAAGATGGTGTAAGATAGTGAAAAAATATTTAATAAGTACTGTTGTCAACTTTAGGCAGCTTCAGCATGTTCGTGTCCAGCGGTTTGTTGTCGCCTATAACATTCTTCAGCATATTGTCCAGGTACTGGTCCCGCACGGTGATGGCCCGTTCCAGCGAATCGGTGCGCATCTTCAGCTGGAGGAATTCTTTCCGCTGCTTCAGGTCCCCGTAACCCGGAATGTAATACCGCAGCGGGGTGAATACCACCGTAGCCACGGTGATGGCCACCAGCAGCACAAAAAGGGTGCTCAAAGCTACATAAACGCTCATACGTGAAAGGCGGAAGGCAGTCACTTCCTCATAGGTATCATCGTTCATGATCACGAGCCTGTACTTATGGTTCAACCTGTCCAGGCTCCTACCCTTATTTTTGTCTTCCAGTGCCATATACGCTTAGTAAAAATGTAAAGATTGAAGAAAATAATGAAATATCCGACAAAAAATCATAATTCGTTAACCCTGAGCCCCAATTGCCCTTTTCAAGTTAGCCCTTATACGTTCAGCAAAGAAAAAAATTATCCTATCTTTAAAATATTTTTTTCTCTAACAGAGTTATATAGATTAGTAGTTTTTACTGACCCTGGCTTTACATGAATTGTTCTAGATCCTTATATATACGCGCCTGTGTGTTAAGTTTGGTTTTGTGCTCAGGTGCCCTGGCGGTATTTGGTCAAAATCAGACTGGCGGCAAACCTGTGAAAAAGGAAGACCGCCGCCCTCCTTCCGAAAAAATGGCCGAGAAGCCCTTTACCGTTACCCGAAGGGTGATCCAGAACACCGTTACCCGGTATAACTACTATTACCACGCGAAGCTCAGGCTGGAAAAGGTGCTGGCAGGCATCAACGCCCAGCGGCAGGACAACTACAACGTGTTCCTCCCCTTCTATCCCTTTACGGTGGAAAAGCTCAATCTCAACTCCGGCGAGCTGGACTCCGTGATCCAGAAAGCATCCGTTGCCGTACAGATCCACGATCCCCGCGGCCGCTGGATAGACGACTGTTTCCTGCTTATCGGCAAAGCCTATTATTACAAAGGCGACTGGGAAAATGCCAACAACACCTTCCAATACATCAATACCACCTTCGCCCCTAAAAAGAAATCGGAATACAATACCGTGGTGGGCCGCAGTGAAGACGACCGCCTGTCTATCTCCACGCGGGAAAAACAAAAGAACTGGTTCAGCCGCAAGTTCAGGCACAAATCCGCCCGCAACGACGCCTTCGTTTGGCAGGCACGCGCTTTCCTGGAACAAGGGAAGCACGACGAAGCCCAGTCGCTGCTGAACATCCTCGCGGCAGACCCGTATTTCCCGAAGCGGCTGAACGGCCAGCTGGCGGAACTGCAGGCATGGCGCTTTTACAAACAGGGCAACTATGCCCAGGCCATCGCCCCGCTTGAAGAAGCTGTTAAAAGGTCCAGCAGCGGCCGCGCGCAGAAAGCACGCATGAACTTCATACTCGGCCAGCTTTATGCGTCGCAGGACCGGCAGGATTCCGCTATAAGGGCCTTCCGCAATGTTATAGCCCTGAAGCCGGACGCCACGATGGACTTCAACGCCCGCGTGCAGATCGCCAAAGCCAATGTAAAAGCCAACGGCGGCAGCCTCGAAGAGAGCATCGCCGCGCTGCAGCGCATGCTGCGCAAAGAACGCTTCATCCCCTTCCGCGACGCGATCTATTACCAGATGGCCGCCCTCTGCGCCAACGAACAGCCTGAGCGGGCCATCGGGTTCCTCGAAAGATCGCTGAAGGTAGAAAGCGGCAACATGCTCCAGCAGACCCTCACCTTCAAAGGCATGGCGGACATTTATTACGCTAACAAAGACTACGCCTCAGCCCAAAAATATTACGACAGCACCTCCCTCATCATGGGGCCGGATTTTGAAGAAGCCAAACTCGTAACCGCGCGCAAAGAAGCGCTGGCGGAGGTAACGGAAAAGCTGCGCATCATGCACCTGGAAGACAGCCTGCAGGCCATCGCCGCGCTTTCTCCCGCCATGCGCGATTCCCTGCTTTCCAAACAGGTAGCCGCGATCAAAGCCGCCAAAGCAGCACCTGAAAAAGGTAAAGGAAGTTCCGGGGAGAACAGCGACGCACAGCCCAAATTCACTACCAACAGCGGCTACAGCAGCCCTTCCTTCGGCCCCGCGCCCGAAGCCGGCGGCGAATGGTATTTCTATAACGCCAGCACCAAAAGCACCGGTTATTCCGAATTTAAGCGCCGCTGGGGCAACCGCGCACTGGCGGACAACTGGCGCCGCAGCCAGGGCGGCAGCCTGCTGGCGGGCAACAACAATACGCCCGCGCCCGAAACCGCCCCTGAAACCGATCCTGCCGCGGCTATAGCCAGCCTGCCGGCGGACAGCATCAATACCTCGCTATTGGCGGAAAACCTGCCGGATACGCCTGAAAAGCTGGAAGAATCGCGCAAGCGGCAGCAGGAAGCCTGGTACGACCTCGGCAAGATCTACAACGACAAGCTGGACGATCCGCGCGAGGCCATCCTCACCTACGATTCCCTGCTGAACAAATATCCTGACAATCCCCGCAGGGTAGAGGAACTCTATTCCCTTTACATCTGGCACAACCGGCTGAACCACACCCAGGAAGCCACCCGTTACAAACAAATGGTCCTCACCCAATATCCCGGCACCAACTTCGCCAATATCCTTCAGTTCGGCCTGCCGGAAGACGAGGACAAGGGCAAGACCAGCGCCGTGAGCGCCATCTACGAAGCGGCCTACAACGCATACCGCGCGGGCAACTACGATACCGTGGCCGTGCTCCGCAAATACGCTGATTCCGTGTATGGTTACAGCTCCCTGCAGGCTAAGTTCGATATGCTGGAAGCCATGACAGTAGTTAAAACTTCGTCTGAAGACTCCGGCAAAGCCGCCATAGCCGGCATCATCGCCAAATATCCCGGCGATGCGCCCATCCTGGAACAGGCCAAAGCCATCCAGGAGGTGCTGAACCGCCGCCAGGAGATCACGGACTACCTCGCGCAGCTGCAGGTAACAAGAGACAGCAGCGGCACCGCTGCTGTAGATGAGAACATCAGCATCCGCTATCCCTGGCAAACGCCCAAGCCCAACCTGCCCGATTCCGCCGCTACGGCTGTAAAAGGCCTGGATTCGGCGGCAGTGGCCGTAAAAGGGATAGATTCAGCCGCTGCGGCCCCCGCACCGCCGCCCCCTCCGCCCGTTACCCCTTATGTATTGGGTGACGAAAAGGCAGCCATTCCGCATTTCGTGGTGCTGTACTTCAACCGCGTGTCTAAAGTGCTGATAGACGAGGCTGTGGCCCAGTTCTCCAAATACAATGCGGAGCAGCACCCGGCAGACAAGCTGGAAACCAGCAGCTTTGTGCTCACCCCTTCGGAGATCATGGTCATCGTGCGCCTTTTCCCCGACGAGAACAAAGCCCTGAATTATTTCGATGAAGTGACAAGAGTAGCTCCCACAGCCATTATTCCGCGCATCAAACCCACTGAGTATAAATTCTTTATCATATCACGGGAAAACTTCATCCTGCTGAACAATACCAAGGATATAGAAGGCTACAAGAAATTCTTCGGTGTGAACTACATAACGGAATAATATTTGCACGCCTGTCCGGGAGCACTATGCCTCCCGGCCTATGAAACCCGGGGAAA
>CBFHAF010000393.1:0-5122 GCA_965653435.1 uncultured Chitinophaga sp. | reverse complement strand
CAGGACGGCCCGCTCAGCTCCGCCCAGATCAGCTACGGTGCTTCAGCGTTCTTCTTCGACGCGCAGGGCAGGATGCTGATCATGGACAGATACAACTATGCGATCCGCCGGGTGGATTTCGGCAGCGGGCAGGTAAGCAGCCCCATGCGCCTGGAACCTTCACCCGGGTTTGCGGACGGCAGCTTTATGGAAGCAAGGATGTCTACTATCAAAGACATCACGATGGACAGGCAGGGGAATATTTACCTGCTGGACATGAACAACAAGGCGATACGCAAAGTATTCCTCGAATAACAAGTTAGCAAAACCACTTAAATACAATCAAAACAACGCCCCTGCCTGTTTCCAGGCGGGGGATCTTATTTAGGGTAAAAAGCCGTGCCGGCGGCAATTTGCCGGGACGATCTTGCAGGATTTCGTTAAATTACAGCACACCCCGATCCTCAAACCTCAAAAACGAACATTTATGACTCCGAAATCAGCAGCCGACCTCGTGAAAGAGGCCAAACAGCAGATCGAAAACCTCACACCAGAACAGGTAAAGGATGAATTGTCCAAAGGCAATGCCACGCTTATCGACATCCGTGAAAGTGAAGAGCTGAAACAGAATGGCATGATCCCCGGCGCTGTACACGCACCACGGGGCATGCTCGAATTCTATGCAGATGCTTCCCTTCCTTATCACAAACCCGAGTTCGACAAGGGAAAGCGGATCATCCTGCATTGCGCTTCCGGCGGCCGCTCCGCGCTGGCTGCGCAAACGCTGAAACAGATGGGATATGAGAACGTAGCGCATCTCGACGGAGGCATCAAAGCCTGGAAAGAAGCGTCGCTGCCTGTTGAGGAATAAGCTATTGTGTGTTTTGGGAACATTCCCGTAAAAAGGGAAGGTTCCCAAAACATTTATTGATGAAGGTGATGGCCATGTGCAAGGCGGCGCGATAAATTTGAGCATGGGCTATAAATTCCACCTCATCGCGCACCTGCTGGTGCTGCAGGTCATCGCATGCAAAGTCTATCCGCAAAACAAGCTTCATTTCCAGGACCCCTCCCGTAATATATCCGCTCAGCTGTATGTGGACAAAGGCCGGCTGACCTGGTCCGCCGCGGCCGGCGGCAAAACGCTCATCGGCCCCTCCTCTGCGGGAATAGCGCTGAACGAGGCTGAGCTGGGCCGTGATGTAAGCAGCATCGCCATTTCCAGGCAAACTGCCGTGAACAACAGCCGCATATACGAGGTGATGGTGAAAGGCGGGCAGTACGCCTTCGGGATGGAATTCCGGCTGTTCAGCAACGGATTCGCCTTCCGGTACAAGCTCCCCGGTGCAGGAATAAAAAAGATCAGGAAAGAATATACTTCATTTTCGATACCGGAATCCTCCCGTGTGTGGTTCTTCGAGCGGAACAGCAACTGGAAATTAAAATCATATGCCGGATGGTGGACGCATACTTCCATCGACAGCCTGCCGGTCATTTCCTCCTCCGGCCCCGTGCAAGGAAAGCCGCTGGTGATGCAGCTGCCGGATAGAAGTTATGTTGTGATCACCGAAGCGGCGCTCTACGGCTACAGCGGCATGCGGCTGGAAGCAACCGGCAACCGGACGGTGCAGGTGAACTTCACGGAAGGGGAGCTGGGCTTCGAGGCGCAGGGAGGGCAGTTCACACCCTGGCGCGTGGTGATGTACGCCGGAGATCTGAACAGCCTGGTGAACAATAACATGATAGCAGCATTGAACCCCCGCCCGGATAAATCCCTTTACAACGACGTTTCTTATATCCGCCCGGGCAAGGCCGTCTGGAGCTGGATCACCAGGAAGGAAAATTACATGCAGCCGGATGAGGAAAAACGTTTTATCGATGCAGCGGCTGCATTGAAGTTCAACTACACCTTGCTGGATGAAGGCTGGGAAACCCTGTGGCCGCGCAAATGGGAGCAGCTGAAAGATATATGTGATTACGCCGCCGGAAAACAGGTGAAGGTCTGGGTATGGCGGGATTCCAAATTGCTTCGCGAGCCAAAGCAGCGCGACGCGTTCCTGGACAGCCTGGTGCTTTGCGGTGTTGCCGGCGTAAAAACGGATTTCATGAACAGCGAAGCGAAAGAGCTGGTGGATTTCGAGATCGGTTTTCTCGAAGCCACCGCTGCCCGCAGGCTGATGGTAAATTTCCACGGATGCCACGCCCCGACAGGCGAAAGCGTGACCTACCCCAATGAAATGACAAGAGAGGGCATCCGCGGGCTGGAACTGAATAACATGAACGAACCGATACCGGCATGGCATAACGCTGCGCTTCCCTTCACACGTTTTCTCTGCGGGCACGGCGATTATACGCCAGGTTTTTTCACGAATAAAGGTCCTACCACCTATACGCATCAGCTGGCTTTGATGTACCTGTTCAATTCCCCTTTCCAGTGCATGGCGGAAAATCCCGTAACGATCGTGAACGATCCGCTGTATGCGCCGGTTATCCCCTTATTGCAAACCCTGCCGGTAACCTGGGATGACACACGCGTGCTGGAAGGAAGCGAGATCGGGAAGCTGGCGGCGCTGGCGAAAAGAAAAGGCAACGAATGGTATGTGGCCGTGATCAACGGAACGGAACAGCCGCAGGAATTCATTTTACACCCGGGTTTCCTGGAAAACAAAAATTATAAGGCCCTTATAGTGAGCGACGGGAAAGGGTTTGTCGTAGAGGAAAGGAACATCAGGCGTTCCGATAGCCTGAGGTTTACCATACCCGCAACCGGCGGGCTGGTGATCAGGATCACGAAATGATCTGCCGGAGCGGCCTGAAATCAAGCCTTCCCTCGGCATTGTTTTATTTCGCCCAGCTATCCACTTCGAGTATAGCGTCCGCAAAGGCCTTTGGCGCTTCCTGCGGCAGGTTATGCCCGATCCCCCCGGTGATGACCTTATGTTTATATTTCCCGGAGAATTTTTTTGCATATGCGCTCGCATCCGGATGAGGAGCCCCGTTGGCGTCGCCTTCCAGGGTAATGGTGGGAACGGTGATGACCGGGCCTTCGGCAAGGCGGTTTTCCAGTTCGTCGTATTCCGCTTCGCCTTCAGCCAGGCCAAGCCGCCAACGGTAGTTGTGGATCACGATGCTTACGTGGTCCGGGTTGTTCAGGGAAGCGGCGCTGCGGTTGAATGCCTCGTCGTTGAAATTCCATTTGGGCGAAGCGGTCTGCCAGATAAGCCGGGCAAATTCCGAACGGTATTTTTCATAACCGGCCTTACCGCGTTCGGTGGCGAAATAATACTGATACCACCACTGTTGCTCCGCCGCGGGCAGCAATGGAACATTGCCCGCATTCCTGTTGGCGATCAGGTAACCGCTTACGGCTACCAGGCCTTTCACGCGTTGAGGCCAAAGCGCCGCAATGATGTCTGCCGTGCGTGCTCCCCAGTCGCATCCGCCGATCGTTGCCTTTTCTATTTTAAGCGCATCCATCAGGTGGATAACATCTAGCGCAAGCGCTGATTGCTGGCCGTTCCGGAACGTTTTTTCTGAAAGGAACTGCGTAGTGCCATATCCCCGCACAAAAGGAATGATCACCCGGTAGCCGGCTGATGCCAGCAAAGGCGCAACATCCGCATAAGTGTAAATGTCATAGGGCCAGCCATGCAGCAGTATTACCGCAGGCCCGTCCGCGGGGCCGGCCTCCGCATAACCGACGTTCAGAACGCCTGCCCGGATCTGTTTTACCGGGCCCAATGCTGCACTTTTATTGTTTGTAAGCCTGCTTCCGGGCCGGTTCTGATCACCGGAAGATGCGGGCGTAAATCCTGTCATCGCAAATTCCGCAACAATGCCCAGTGAAAGGGCTGCAGCACCTAAGAAGTGGCGGCGGCTGTAATCTGTATTTTTCATTGTCAAAGATTAAGGTTTTAAAATCACGTAGTAAAATTATCCCAGGGAACAGCCATTGAAAACAACGAACCAGGCGGAGTGGACCAGGAAGGTACCGAAGCGGCCATTTTTAACCGGGAAACGGAGCCGCCAAAAACATCCCGGGAACCATCGTCAGGAAGCGCACTCGTATAGATCCTGAGAAGCGGGCTGATGGGAAGGCGGGGCCGTTACTTCCCGGTCACATTGGGGGCACAAACATGTGAGGGTTTCGCCCGCCCGAACGCTGGTGGGGGAAGCCAATAAGCCGTTTTTTTTGATCGGAGTTGGGCATTTTTTGATCAGCCTTATAGTATTTTAACATGACCTCTCTCCCTGCTCTCCTCCGTCTCTCCTCCGTCTCTCCTCCGCCCATCCTCCGACTGAGGTTACACCCAGCTTATGGATAAAATACTATGCAAAACAAAAAAGGCTGGCTCAAAAGCAGTATTCTGCTTTGAGCCAGCCTTGATCTGGTTCATTTTCAAAAAAAGGAGTTCCGCAAACTAATCTGTTTCAAAAGCCCCGATCGCCCTTTCCTGCCGGAACGGCTTGCCTGCGTGGTCTTTCTCCGGATGTTGCAACGGGAATCCTGCAAGGGCGGCGGGGCTGGCAGGTGCAATGCTGAAATCTTCCTTATCCGCGTTCCTGAACAAGGGATCCTTGCCCTTCAGCCCGTTTTTTTCGGGGGCGGGCAGTTGCGGGCCCGGCCAGGAGCTGTTGGCGGTATGGAACCACAGGTTGTTGGAGAAGGTAAAGCTTTCCGGCGCTGTGCCGGCACCCGAGCTGCAGGCGGTTCGCAGCTGGCCGTCGATGCAGATGATATTATTGCGGAAGGTGTTATCGGCGCATTTTGCGAAACGGGCCGTGTCCTTGTTTTCCTGCAGGATGCGGATCACCCATCTTTGCGGCTTATAGATGGTATTATTCACTACTTCGGACCGTATGCAGCCTACAAAGGCCACAGGCACTTCCGACCCGATGAATACATTGCTGTAGACCTTCAGGCCGGCCGCTTCCCAGGTGGCATTGGCCGGCCTGAAAAAAGCCTGGCCTGTGCTGCCGCCAAGATTGATGGCCCTGCTGCCTGCATTTTTAAACACACAGCCTTCCACCAGGATATCGCTGCTGCCGCCTTTCATTTGAAGGGCGTTGGCGCCCGTGCTCTCAAAACGGCACTGGCGGATGACGCTGTTATGGCAGCCCACCATATCAATGCCGCTGCCGC
>CBFHAF010000392.1:0-5136 GCA_965653435.1 uncultured Chitinophaga sp. | reverse complement strand
AGGTTCTCTTCAACGACGCCGATGCATCGCCGGAGGAAATCCCGGTATTCGGCGGGCACGCGTATGCCGCTGTTCTTTAAGGTGATCTGGTCCAGGAAATATTGCCTGAGCAGGTTCCTCGTTTTGAGGATGTGCTCCACTTTGGCCAGCAGCAGGTCTTTTTCGAAGGGTTTGGTGATATAATCGTCCGCCCCTCCTTCGATGCCCATTACCTGCACGTCCGGCGAAGAGGTGGAGGTGAGCAGGATCACCGGTATATGGCTGAGGTGCTCGGTCTTCCGGATCTTTCCGCACAGCTCCATGCCATCCATGCCATCCATATGCACGTCGCTGATCACGAGGTCGGGCATGCATTTGTTGACCATGGCGAAGCCGGTATCCCCGTTGTCTGCCTCGTAAACGATGTATTTATCCGAGAATAGCTGCTGGAGGTACTTTCTTATTTCCGCGTTATCGTCGATCAGGAGTATGGACCGTTTTCCCGTCACGAGCTCCTCCGCTGCCGGTTCCCGGTTTATCCAGCCCGGCTCTTCCGGCGCTGCCGGCGGGTTGGTTTCCGCGGTCAGTTCTTCCAGCAGGGCGGATTTTGTGGCGGTGTCCCCAACAAACCACGCCGCAGGAAGGTGGCCGGTACCTTTTTGCAGGCGGATAAAAAACGTGGTGCCTTCCTGCAGGCGGCTTTCGTAGGAAACAGTGCCCCGGTGGGCCTCGATAAAATGTTTCACCAGGTACAATCCGATACCGAAGCCGGTTTGCAACCGCTCGGGGCGGTTGCCAGCCTGCCTGAACTGCTCGAAGATAAGGTTGCCGGATTGTTCGTCTATCCCGCAGCCGCTGTCCCTGACGCTGATCAGTACTCCGTTTTCTTCCTCCTGCAGCTCGAAGGTAATGTTGCCGCCTTCGGGCGTGAACTTGAACGCGTTGGATAAAATATTGAAAAGGGCTATTTCGATCTTTTCATAATCGGCGTATATCCCGCATGCGGTTCCTTTATGGATGAACTCATATTGAATATGTTTGGCCCTGGCCTGCTGGGTGAAGCAGAGGTACACTTCGTTGCAGAGCTCGGCAATGTCCGTCCGGGCGATCTTGAGCTGATCGCCTCCGGCATCGGCTTTCCGGAACAGGAGCAGCTGATCCACCAGGCTCAGCAACCGCCGCGAGTTCCGGTATACCACGCCGAGGTCCGCATGGCTCACCTGCTCTTCTTTGTTGTGTATAAGCTCTTTCAGGGGATTGATGATCAGGGTGAGGGGTGTTCTGAACTCATGCGATACATGGGTGAAGAAGGTGAACTTTCTTTCGTTGTGCTCTTTTTCCTTCTCCCGTTCCAGGTGCGCAAGCTTTATTTCATATTTCAGGCGCTCCTGCCGGGTGCGGTATTGGATATAAAAATAGATGGCGGCTGCCAGGCAGCTGACATATAAAAGATAGGCCCACCAGGTCCGGTACCAGGGCGGCAGCACAATGACCTTCACTGCCCGCAATTCCTCACCCCACTTCCCGTCTGTATTCGTAGCTTTTATTTTGAAGGTATATTCCCCTTCCTGCAAACGCGTGTAATTCGCGGTGCGGGCTTCGCCTGCGTAATTCCAGTCTTTGTCCCAGCCTTCGAGGTAATAGGCGTAGCTGATCTTGTCCGGAGAGGTGTATTCCAGCGCAACAAAGTCCAGCGAAATGGAGGCCTTGCCGAAAGGGACGCGCAGCACGGGCATATCGCCGCTGCTCCTGTCTGAAACATAAGCAGTGTCCTGCTCAATGGGTACGTTATCTATTTTTATCCCCGTGAGCAGTACGGAAGGAATGTGCTTTTGTTCATATACGCTGTCCGGATAAAAAATATTGAATCCCTTGATGCCGCCTACCATCAGTTCCCCGGAACGCAGCTTAAGCGCTGCGTTGTAGGCGAACTGGTTGCTTTGCAGGCCATCCGACTGTGAAAAGTTCCGGGATGTCCTTTTCACGGGATCGAAGCGTGACAGCCCGTTGTAGGTACAGAGCCAGAGGTTGCCGGCATCATCTTCCATAATGCGGAGGATGGAATTACTGGGGAGGCCGTCTGCATCCGTGAACCGCGTGAAACCGCCCGTACCCGGGTTGAAGAGCAGAAGCCCGCCGCCGTCCGTTCCCAGCCAGTAACCGCCCCGCTTGTCCTCGTGAATGGCCCTGATGGTATAGCCGGTGTTATATACTTTGTGTTTTTTATGTACCCGGTCGATTTTGACGAGGGAGGAATAATTGCCGCCCCAGAGGTTGCCCCGGCTGTCTTCCGCGAGGCATTGAATGTTGTTGATATTCTTGTCGAAAATATCGAAGCGGTTGGCGGCACGGTTGAATGTATATAGTGTGCCATTGTTGGTAGTGCTTGCCCATAGCGTCTTTTGAGCGTCTTCATATACCAGCCAGACATTATTTTCCTCTGCTTTGGTATAAGGGTTCACGCAGGTGAACCGTTCGAATGTGCCGCTGGCCTCATGGTAGCGGTTCACGCCGCCGAACCAGGTGGAAAACCAGGTGTCTCCCCGGTCATCTTTAATGATGGTGGTGATGAAGTTGCTGCTGATGCCGTTTTTATTCCCGGGGCTGTAGGTGTAATTCTTCCAGGTATTGCCGGCGCGGTTCCAGTGCTTCAGGCCGCCGCCGTCCGTACCGATCCAGATATAGCCGTCCTTGTCTTCGCAAAATGAAAAGATAAAATTATTGGTGGGGCTGAGGGAATGATTGTTGTTGAAGGAATGCAGCTCAAACGGGCCTGGCCTGGGCTCGATGATATTGATGCCGCCGCGCAGGGTGCCGATCCATTTGCGGCCTTCCCTGTCTTCACAGATGGAATAAACTGCGTTGCTGCTGAGCAGGTGCTTGTTCCCGGGAAAGCTGAGCGCGCTTGCTTTGGTTTCCCCGGGGCGGAGTACGAATATGCCTTCGCCGTCCGTACCTATCCAGATATCTCCATGCTTGTCTATACAAACGTTCACCGCTTTGCAGCTTTCTTCCAGGTAATTGCCGGAATAAGCCCCCGTCCGCCGGTCGTATCTGAAAAGCCCCGCATTGGTGGCCAGCCAGATGCCGCCCTGGCGGTCGGTCCTCAGGCTGTTGCCCCGTTGCACCTGGTTGTTCACAACGTTGAGGGTATTGCTGAGGGCATCGTAGCGGCAAAGGCCTTTGTTTTGCACGAATACCCAGGCATAACGAGCATCCGTATCAAAATCGACCGACATTACCTCGTAGTCTACCGTCTGCCCGGAGCCTTGCTGCAAGGGTATCTGCCGGCCTGTACCCCCATCCGCGCCGAATAAAAGCAGGCCATTGTTTTCTGTACCCACCAGCACCACTTTCTTTTTATCGGACCTGATCACGTGGATATTTCCTGTGAGCTTTTCCGCCCGGGCCGAACCGGCAGGCCGGTACATGGCCGGCGAGAATTTTTCACGGAAAGGATCAAAAATGCTTACGCCTTTGCGGCCGCCGATCCAGAGCCGCTCCGCGCCGTCCTGCTCCAGGGTCCAGATGCCGTTGTCGGCGAGGGAAGTGCTGTCCCCGGTTTTGTTCCTGTATATTTTGAATTTATAACCGTCGTACCGGTTGAGCCCGTCGTAGGTGCCGAACCACATAAACCCTTTGCTGTCCTGGTAAATGTTCACCACGGCATTGTTGGACAGGCCGTTTTCTATTCCCAGGTACCTCACCGGGTAACTGGCTGCTAAAAGGGAGTTGGCGGCAATGATCAACGGGAGCCAAAACAATGCTTTTATTCTCTTCACACCCATATGGCAATTTTAATTTCTATGAAAGCTGGCTGCGTTCAGACCTGGTTGTTTCGTATGACCTCTCAGTAAATTGTCAATTTAACACTTTTGGTGTTATCTGGCAAAATGCACTGCTTTATGCGGGTTTTTCGCTTCGATGTTCAACGTTGGGCCACTGACAAATTTGCCGGGGTTTAAAAAATTATATGGGTATAACTAGGCGGATATTGATTAATTTAAATAATGGAATATGCTTATAAAGATGTGGCCTCACCGGTGGGGAAGCTGAGGATCGTAGCCAACAGCAAAGGTTTGGCGGCTATTCTCTGGGAGAACGATAAACCCAACCGCACGCGCGTGAGAAAGTATACGGAAGAACCGCAGCACCCGGTATTGCTGGAAACAGAACGCCAGCTGAAGGAATATTTCGAAGGCCGCCGCACTTCCTTTTCCATTGTGCTGGACCCAGACGGAACGGACTTCCAGAAAGAGGTCTGGCGCATTCTCTCTACCATTCCCTTTGGCGAAACAAGAACTTACCTGGACATTGCCAGGCAGATAGGCAACGTCAAAGCCGTTCGCGCAGTAGGCGCCGCGAACGGGAGAAACCCTATTTCCATTGTTGTTCCATGCCACCGGGTGCTGGGCACTTCAGGCGGGCTTACAGGTTTTGCGGGCGGCATCGAAACAAAAGCAGCGCTGCTTGCCATGGAAGGAGTGAAGCCAGAAGTGAAGCAGGGGGAACTTCCCTTGTAAAAGATCACCATCTTCTCAATTCCCCGGGTATCCTTTCCATGAACCGGTCTGTTCCCGGCCCTTGCCGGTGAATGCTCACGCCTTCGCGGCTGAAACCGAAGACGGGGTAAGAGCCTTTTTCTTCCGAGGCTGTTTGCGTGATGATAAAAGGGATATGTTTTTGCCGCGCAAAGATCAGCGCTTTGTCCAGCGAAATGATAGAACCTTCGGGATGGCCGCTGATGTTGCAGCTGGTGCAAAGCGGCGCGCAGTAGTTATGCCCGTTCCAGGTATCGTCCGGCGGGTAATGCCCGAACGATCTTTCAATTTCCATGAATACTTTCCGTGACGGGCCGCTTAGCAGCAGGCCCTGGTGCGTGCCGTTGCGGATGGCGGCCGAAGAAAAATCTTTGTCGCGGAACTGCAAACGGATAAATGCGCCTTCCATGCAACGGAAATGCACGGCGGTATTGAATGCTGCCGGCAATGATCCCTGCTGCGCCTGCGCCAGGACTTTATGCAGGCTGCCGATGGCTGTGCCGTAATTCTTGCCTTCCAGTCTTGTTTTACAATCATCCAGCTGTTGCGCGCCCCTTGCAGTGGGGGCTGCGAGCAGGGCGAATACGGTAGGGAGCTGTACGAGTATGGGGTGATG
>CBFHAF010000391.1:0-5142 GCA_965653435.1 uncultured Chitinophaga sp. | reverse complement strand
ATGGAACGGACTACCAGGCATCTGGCACGTTCGCGAATGTAGCACCGGGCACTTATAGTGTAACCGCCAGAAATGCCGATGGATGCACCTCTCCGGCAGCATCTGCCGTGGTACCGGCACAACCGGCTACACCAGCGGCTCCTGCTGTGAATATCACCGCACCAACCTGCGCAGTAGCAACTGGAACAATTACTGTAACGACAGTTGCAGGCCTGACATATTCCATCAATGGAACGGACTACCAGGCATCTGGCACGTTCGCGAATGTAGCACCGGGCACTTACAGTGTAACCGCCAGAAATGCAGATGAATGCACTTCTCCTGCCGCATCTGCCGTGGTTCCGGCACAACCTGCAACACCAGCAGCCCCTGCCGTGAATATCATTGCGCCAACGTGCGCACTAGCTACAGGAACGATAATCGTGACAGAAGTTGCAGGCTTAACATATTCCATCAACGGAACAGACTATCAAGCTTCGGGAACATTTGCCAATGTAGCACCGGGCACTTACAGTGTAACCGCCAGGAATGCCGATGGATGCACCTCTCCGGCAGCATCTGCCGTGGTACCGGCACAACCGGCTACACCAGCGGCTCCTGCTGTGAATATCACCGCACCAACCTGCGCAGCAGCAACTGGAACCATTACCGTAACGACAGTTGCAGGCCTGACATATTCGATAAATGGAACCGATTACCAGGCCTCTGGCACATTTGCGAATGTTGCACCGGGCACATACAGCGTAACTGCCAGGAACGCCGGTGGATGTACTTCCTCAGCCACAGCTGCAATAGTACCGGCACAACCGGTACCGCTGCCCCCACCCGGGGTCACCAACGTTACCTATTGCCAGGGAGATGCCGCGACCGCCCTCCAGGCTACCGGCATCCAGATTAAATGGTATAGCTCCGCCACCGGCGGCCTGCCCTTAGCCGCAGCGCCGGTGCCGAATACAGCTACCGCAGGCACGGTAACTTTCTGGGCTTCGCAAACCAACGCCGATGGCTGCGAAAGCTCCCGCAGCGCACTGACCGTAACGGTGTTCGCCAAACCGGCCCTCCAGATAACCAGCAGCGTAGCGGAAATGACCATCAGCGACGCAAGGCGCGAACTCACCGCTACTCCTGCCGGCGGCACATTCTCCGGCAACGGCGTTGTAACGGAAAACAACCGCGCATTCTTCAACCCAGCAACAGCAGGCGCAGGAAGCCATACGCTCACATACACCTACACCAGTGGCGGCAACTGCTCCGTATCCACCACTTTCGTGATACGGGTGACCGCCCCGCAGGTGGATGTTTCCGTAAGAAAAGTGTCAGACGCGCAGGCAGTTCGCCCAAACGACGTATTCCGGTACACCATCACCGCCACCAACAACAGCAGCATTGCCGCGCCAAACGTGGTGGTGACGGACATCCTGCCCGCCGTGCTGAGCTACCAGAGCCACACGGCCACCGCAGGCACGGCAACCCATTCTTCCGCCAGCAACACGGTTACCTGGAACATCGCTTCGCTGGCGCCGGGCGCTTCGGAAACGCTCGTCCTTACTGTAACGGCAACGTCTACCGGCAATATCTCCAACAGGGTGAACATTGCCTCCGCCCTCGCGGATGCCAGCCCGGGCAATAACACCTCCACGGACAATAAAGAGATCGTGGAACTGAAAGTGCCCAACATCTTCACGCCGGATGGAGACGGCCTCAATGACCGCTTCGTGATCAAAGGGCTGGAGCTTTACCAGCAGAACCAGCTGATCATCCTCAACCGCTGGGGCAACCATGTGTACGAACAGAAAAACTACAACAACACCTGGGATGCATCCGGCCTGCTGGAAGGCACTTATTTCTACCTGCTGAAACTGACGGACAGGCAGGGCAAGGAAACTGTATTGAAAGGTTATCTCACGATCGTGAGAGGTAAATAAACGGGGTTAGAACAGCAAGATACGGGTGGCGCATTTCAGGGCTGCCCGTATCTTTGTTTTATGAACAACTTGTTGCCGGTGGATGGTGAAGCGGTTTTGTATCCCGCGCTGTTCACACACGAAGAAAGCGGCCATTATCTGCAACTGTTGCAGGAAACGATCAACTGGAAACAGGAACCTGTGGTCCTGTTCGGGAAAACGGTGATGCAACCGCGGCTGACTGCCTGGTATGGCGATAAAGGCAAAGCATACAGCTACTCCGGCATCACTATGCAGCCGCAACCCTGGACGGATACGCTGCTCGCTATCAAAGCCAGGGTGGAAGCCGTAGCCGGGCAACATTTCAACAGCGCTTTAATGAATTTTTACCGGAACGGGCAGGATAGTATGGGCTGGCACCGGGACAATGAAAGTTCCCTCGGGCTGAACCCCGTGATCGGCTCAGTGAGCTTCGGCGCGGAAAGGGAATTCCAGTTCCGCCATTACATGAACCGTTCGCTGAAACGCTCCGTATTGCTCACACACGGCAGCGCGCTGATCATGGCGGGCGCCACGCAGCATTTCTGGCAGCACGCTGTTCCGAAAACGGCAAAGCCGCTCGGCGCGCGCATCAATATTACTTTCAGGAAAATCTGTTAGATCTCCACCCGCTTCCCGGTTTCCATGGAACGGTAGATGGCTTGCAATATCTTTACGTCCTGGCGGCCCATTTCGCCTGGTACGGGTGTAGGCCTCCCTTCCATAATAGCTTTCGCGAAATCGTCCATCTGCAGCGCCTGCTGGTTCACCTGCGGGAAGTTCATCGGCCCGTTGGAGGTTTTGCCTTCGATGCCGGAATACCCGTACGCAGGCTCCAGCTCAAACCAGCCCTTCTCTGCTTCCGCACGGAGGCGGTTCATGTATTCGGAATAGCTCGTGCGGCAATCGGCTGTAATCCCGCCCGGGAACTCCATTTGCCAGGAAAGTGATTCCTCCACGCTTTTAAATTTCACCGGGTCTTTTTTAGGGCCTTCTTTAGCTGTGACCGCTACCGGCTCCAGGCCGGTGGTGTAACGCGCTCCCTGCACGCAGTAAATGCCCACGTCCATCAGCGGGCCGCCGCCTGCGAGCTGCTTATCCAGCCGCCAGCCTTCCACGTCGGACATGCCGTCGTCCGCCACCACGTGTTTCAATGCGCCGAATTCCTGCTTTTCCCGCAGCCGCCTCATTTCGAGATTATGCGGCTCAAAATGGAGCCTGTAACCGATAGACAACATTTTGCCGGCTTCCTTGCAGGCGGCTATCATCCGGTCGCACTCTTCAACGGTGATGGCCATCGGTTTTTCACAGATTACGTGCTTGCCCGCACGGGCCGCCCGCACTACGTATTCGGCATGCATGGAATTGGGCAGCACCACGTAAACGATGTCGATGTCCGGATTGTCTTTGATCTGATCGAAGGTGCTGTAGTTATAGATATTCTTATCCTTCAGGTTGTAGGTTTCCTTCCAGTCCTTCGCCTTCTGCGGCGTACCGGTTACAATGCCGGCCAGGTAACAATGCTGTGTTTTCTGCAAAGCCGGAGCCAGCTGCCCGCCTGCATAACCGCCCAGGCCTACCAGCGCAATGCCCAGTTTTCTGGGAGGGCCGGATGCGGAAAAATGCGGCAGGAAAGCCGCAGATTCGTTGCCGGACGGCGAGAGCATGGCCATGGATCCCATACCTATGAAAGCCATGCCCATGCCCAGCGACGCCTGCCGGATAAAGTCCCTCCGGGAATATGAACCGTATTGCATAACACCTGTTTAATCATGCCCCAGCTGTTTCACCAGCTTGTTGTAAATGCCGAAAAGCAGGAAAGGCGCGGCCCATTGCCCCACGAAAAGGCTTGCATGTTTGCGCCCGAGGCACTGCAACGCCAGCGCCACGCTCATGGCGCCTACTGAGGCCCAGAGAAATGCATCGGAGGGCAGCTTCGCGGTTTGCTCTTCAATGGCTTCCGCTACCGGGCCTTCGGAATGTTCGTCGATGATACTGTTCTTCTTTGCCATAAAAAAAATTTAGTCGTTTTTATCAATACTGTATTCGTTGTTCTCTTCGTCTTCGCTGCCTGTGTCCTCCTGATCGTCGTCGTCTTCGCTGCCGGGCACATCCAGCTCCTCTCCTTCGTTCAGCGGGTCGCCGTCCTCATCGGTCATGTCCACTTCTGCCTGGTGCATGCGCGTTTCTTCTTCGTAAGAGGGGTCGCGGGTAGCGGCATCTTCCAGCGCGCGGCGCTCTTCTTCCGTTACGTTGTTTACTCCGTCAGTGAGCGGTTCATTGTCGTTGCCGGTACCGGTTTCGTTGAGGTCGTCCAGCAGGCCTTCGCCTTCTTCGTCGGCCGAAGAAGCCGTAGTATCGGCCAGCTCGCCCATCGGGGCAGGCTTAATGTTTTCCTGGCCGGGTATGTCGTGCATCTGCGGCAGGTCCATCTTTGCGGGGTTGCCTTTCATGCGGTCCTCATCGCGTTTGTTGTCTGTAAGATCATTTCCCTTTGCCATGGTGTTAGTTTTAATTACACGGGGAAAGAACCATGCCATATGAAAACAACAGCGGAAAGCGGCCCGGTCAGCATGGCAGCCCGTGAAAAACTGTAGAGATAATTACGCAACGTTAACTGCGTGGTGTGGAATCGTTTATATTGCTTTTTACCCGATATTTGAAGGGTTAATCAAAACAACGGTCCATGAGAAACTTACTGCTGGCAGCTATGCTTATGATGATGATCCCCGTCCACACCAAAGCCCAGAATGCGGATGCCATTACCGGTTTCTGGCTGAATGAAGAGAAAGACGCCAGGATCCAGGTCTACCGCAACGGCGACAAGTTCAACGGGAAGATCGTATGGATCGCCAACCAGTTTGAAGCAGACGGGAAAACGCCCCGTAAAGACAACAAGAACACCGATCCTTCCCTCCGCAGCCGCGGCATCCTGAACCTGGTGATATTGACCGGTTTCGAGTATGACGACGGTGAATGGGAAGACGGGAAGATCTACGACCCAAAAAGCGGCAAGACCTACAGCAGTAAAATGAAGCTGAAAGGCAATACGCTGGAGATCCGCGGGTACGTGGGCGTTTCGATGTTCGGGCGAACAACGGTCTGGACCCGGGTGCAATGATGCTGATTTTTTGCCCGGCTGCCCTTCTGATGGAATATTACCCCGGATCAACCCCGGATCAAGTCCACGTCATGTCCA
>CBFHAF010000390.1:0-5148 GCA_965653435.1 uncultured Chitinophaga sp. | reverse complement strand
TCACCAACTCGTACCTCTATTCGCTTTCGCTGGAAGCAGTGGCGGCAAATTTTAACTTCAGCCCGCGAAACCTCCAGCGGAAGCTGAAGGAAGAGGGCGTTACTTTCATACAGATCGTGGAAGCCGTCCGGAAAACGCTATCGGAGCATTACCTGCAATCCGGTTATGCCGTGAAGGATATTGCCTGGATATTAGGGTACAATGAACCAAGCGCATTCCTCAGAGCCTTCAAACGGTGGACCGGTACCACACCAGCTGCTTACAAAGCGGCTAAGCCAGGTGAAAAGTAAACACCCTCACACGGACTTCCGGGATGCCTCATCATTCTTTAGCCAAACTTCCCGCTCACCTTCGCCCGGTCCGGTTCCCCGATGAGACCGGCATCACTCTATCTGCCGTAAAATAATTACAGGCTAACGGCTTTTCGCACACGGGCGTTATTGGTAACGCATTGCCGGATAGCCCAGCAGGCGGCGGTACAGGCCCAGCTGCCCGATGCAATAGGATTCCCGGTCCATGCAGTAAGTAAGTATATCCAGCAGCTTCAGGTTTTCATCCATCCCGAAAGGATCCGGGCCGTTCAGCTGGTCCATGGTGGCGTTGGCCAGTGCGTGGCGAAGCAGCGGGGAGATCATGTTCCAGTCTTCGATATAAGAAGCCAGGGATGGATATGTAACATCGTCCTTGATGCCCGCGAAGTCTTTGAAAAGATCGTTGGCCTTGTCCTTTTTTTCGATGCCGAAAACATGCGCCACCTCAAAACGTTCATGCACCAGGCTGCCGGCCAGCCATGCCGGGTGGTTCGCCTTCGTGCCGAGGCGGTTGTGCGCATCCTTGTCTGTAAGGCTTTCCAGCACATTGCCGTACAGCCGGGTGTGCAGGTCGAACATCGCCAGCTGGGCATTTAATGTGCCCTGTTGAACCGGCGTAATGGTAAGCGTGTCCATATGCAATAATTTTTTTGTTAACAATCCTGTTTATATCCTTACAAGTTTACCGTAAGCTCTCGTGCGCATGGCGATCAATGTGATGATGAGCCCCAAAACGCCGGTTACGGAAAACAGCAATGCAATGCCGCGGTCCATGCCCGTGCCGAACCACCATCCCAGCAGCTCCACACCTTTACCGGTGGTCATGAACGGGATAAAAATATACTGCGCTATCGGCCCGATCATAAAAGCGGTCAAGGGCGAGGCCGCCTGCTCGATGCTTTGCGCAAACCCGAACACCCGCCCCTGCCGGTCCTGCGGGATCACTTTCTGGATCACCGTTTGTTCCGCCGCCTCCACCACGGGTATCAGGCAGAGGAAAATAAACAGTCCGCCGGACAGCAGGAAGATGGAAGAATGGATGGTGAAGAAAATGCAGATCACCCACATGAGGATATTGGCAAGGAAAAGCGTGCGGATAGGGCTTTTGCCCAGCCCGGTTTTCGCTACCGCCAGCCCCCCGATGATGAACCCCAGGCTGAGTATCGCCCAGAGCACGCCCCATACATGCGCCGATACGAGCGACAGGCCATATGCATCCATCAGCGACATAAATACGCCGCCCAGAAAATTGTTGAATGTGTTGAAGAAGATAAGGCCGAAAAGGCCTGGTATCCCTTTTATCACCCTGATAGTGCCTTTGATATCGATCTTTGTTTTATGTCCGTCCGCATGCACGATCTGCTGCTCGTTCACGTGAACGGTGAGCAGGTGGATGATCGCGATCACCGTAAACGCAATGCCGAAAACGAGCATCCAGAATACGCCCATAAAGCTGATCACAAACCCGCTGGGAATAGAGGCCAGCAGGAAAGCGGTACCGTTGGCGCTGCCGATCAGCCCGTTCGCTTTATCCCTCGAATCCTCCTCTACCATAAATGTGACCATAGTAGGCAGCGCAATGTTGCGGATATTCCCGGCCAATACGCCGAACAGGCACAGCACGATGAACAGCCATAACCGGAAACTGTCGGGGTCTTTAAAGACCGCCGGAGGCGTGGAGATGTATACGATGCCGGCCAATGTGAAAAGCACCAGCGTGAGAATACTGGAAAACAGCATCGCCGTTTTTTTCCGGTAGCGGTCTACAATGGTGCCGAGAAAAAAACCGGATACGGACACGGTACCTATATAGATGCCGGCCATATAAGAAGTGACCATCACCGACCTCGTTTCCAGGTAGACCCAGAAAGTTACCGCAAACCAGACGAAGGTATTGGTCACCCCGGCCACAATTGCATTGATCAATATGGAGTAGAAACTTTTCACATTACAATTTTACCCCTGAAATTTAACTTTCACGCTGGGGAAACACGACAATGTTTAGGGGTAATTGCGACAGCAGTTCATGTTATTGCAGCATGCGGAATGTAAATTTATCCCTGATGTATTCATTGAAGAACTGTCCTTTCGAAAAGGCCTCTTTCCATTTATGGTATATTTCCTGGGGGACAGAAAGATATTCATACACCTTTCCCGTTACGAATGTTACTTTCAGAACAGACGTTTGCGGATCATACTTAAAATACCTGATAACAGAAGACGGCATGATCACTTGAATTCTTCCTGCTCACGATAGGCCGTCTTATCCTCCGCGTCCGGGTTATAAGGCGGAATATTCCTGTTGATGAGTTTATCCGGGCCCTTATCACGGGTTTTGCGGAACTGGTGGAACATCAGGTAAACAAGTCCCAGCGCTACGACCGCAATGATCAGAATAATGAAACCTGAGGTCATAATAACGAACTTTTACCTGTAGTACCCGGAATAATTGTGCCAGCCGCCATTTTCCGCTCCCAGCACGGATCCGGCAAAACCGGTGGGTAATTATTTCCCCGTTTTCCGTAAAATATATTTCCTTATCTGCCGCTTTTTTTAATTTAATCGCAATCGTTTGCATCGAAGCACGGGAACCTGCTTTACATCTAAAAACAGGTTCTGAGAAGATAAGCATCCGAATGATATCTGAAGGGAGCCAATGGGCTCCCCTTCTATCAGCTTCCTGCTATCTGCGGCAGGGCGAGGTTGCCGTCCTGGTATTTGAGGTTGAACCGCAGGGCGGTCACTTTCCATTGCCCTTTACCGGAGGTGAGCTTTGCCTGGTAAGTGCCAACCACGGTCCATACGTTTTGCATGGATTCCGTGGGATAAAAATGAGTGGCGGTGCCGTACCATTCTGCTTCGGCCTCGCCGTTGTGTTCCCTGATGGTGAAGTTGCCCAGCTGGTGGTGCGTGGCGGTGAACCGTGGCAGGAACGCCTTCCAGGAATCAATGATCGCTGCTGCGGGCATTTCTTTTGCATCGCCCGCGCCCATGGAAGAATAATCCAGGTAAACGTTTTCGTCCATGGAAGCCAGGCACAGGTCCCAGTTCCGTTCATCAGCGCCGATAAAAATGTTCTGCACCGTTTCGATGATGTGTTGTACAGCCATAGCCGGTTTTTTCACAAATGTATAAAATAGCGAAAAGCGGTTCGGTACCGTAAATGATGTAAATTAGATAAGCATTGTTAAAAACCTTGAACCATGAATAAATTCTGGAGAGCATTAATTGCCGGTTACGGAGCCAAAAAACTGGGCGGCGGCTGCCTTGGGACTATTGTTGTGTTCATTATCATCTACCTGGCGCTCGGCCAGTGCAACTGATTTCCTTTATAGTTTTTCCCCGCAGAATTTGCAGAAACGGGCATCCATATCGTGCCCTTCCTTTCCGCAGTTGGGACAGGCGTTGTTTGCACGGCCCCTGCTTTTGTAGGCCTGCGCCATTTCGGTGGTTACTATGCCCGTTGGCACCGCAATGATGCCGTAACCCAGCAGCATGATAAAACTTGCGATGAACTTGCCCAGCGGCGTGGCCGGGGCCACATCACCGTATCCTACCGTAGTGATCGTCACAATAGCCCAGTAAACGGACTGCGGGATGCTGGTGAAACCGCTGCTGTCGTCTTCCACTAGGTAAATCACCGAGCCCAGGATCACCACGCAGGTAAGCACAAAAAGAATGAAGATGCTGATCTTGCGGAGGCTGTTGGCAATGGCAATGGAGAGGAATCGCATTTCGGAGAGGAAATGCACGAGCCGGAATATCCTGAAAATGCGGAGCAGGCGCAGCGCACGTAGCACCAGCAGCGACTGGGCGCCTACGAAGAACACGCTGAGATAGCTTGGAATGATGGCCAGCAGGTCTATGACCCCGAGAAAACTGAAGATGTATTTATGCGGCCTGTGGATGCTGATCAGCCGCAGGATGTATTCAACTGTAAAAATGCCGGTGAAAACCCATTCCAGGATGAAGAAGATCCTGCCGTAGCGGTCGTGCAGCCCGTCCACGCTATCGAGCATTACCACTACGATGCTGGCCAGGATAAAGAAAAGCAGGGCTACATCGAAGGCTTTGCCTGCCTTTGTTTCCGATTCGTAAATGACGCTGTGCAGCTTTATCTGCCAGTCTTTCGCGCCGGTTTCTTTTACCATGGCCGGGTTTGTAAGGTGATGAAAAGCTTCTCCGGGGGTTTTTGCGGATACGGTTACACGAAACGCCGCAGCAGTACACAGCTCAGGGAGAAGCTCCCCGGAATGTTTCTGCTATGCAGGTTCCCGGCTTATGTAGCATACAAACGCCCGGCAGTTCCGGGATTCAGGAATTATTCCTCGTCATCGTCGTCCTCATCTTCCTCCAGCCATTCCATGTAAGCATAGTACCAGTCTTCCAGCTGATCCAGCAGCTCCTGCTTTTTTTCGGGCTCGCCATGAAAATATTCCTCCACATTATCGATCTCTTCCACGATATCGATATACGCCACCTCTTCATCTTCTTCTACGCGCTTTGCAAAAAAGCGGGGTCTTTCCGTATGAAAGATATATTCATTATCCGGGTCCGTTACGGGATCATCTGCAATCATGAACTTGGGTAGTGCCATTGGATAATATTTTTTTAATCAAACAACTAAATGGAAGTACAAAAGTATGGATTATCAGGATGCCAATTGCATACATTATTATAACAAATAATGTATCTGAAAAGCAGGATTTTCCCTTACCTTTGTAATCATCTGATGATATGATGAATACTGATATCACACCTCTCAAACGAAGGAACCTGGCAGACGAAGTGGCCGCCCAGCTGCAGGAGCTGATCTGCTCCGGCAGGTACGAAGTAG
>CBFHAF010000389.1:0-5167 GCA_965653435.1 uncultured Chitinophaga sp. | reverse complement strand
GGACGGCCAAGGCCGTGCAGCAGCTGCAGGAAGATTACAACGCCGGGGCGGGCGGCCTGAAAGTGTTCAAGAACCTGGGCCTCAGCGTAAAGGATAAAAGCGGCAAACGCGTAACGGTAGACGATCCGCGGCTGGACGCCATCTGGGATAAATGTGGCGAACTGAAAATGCCTGTGCTGATACATACCGCAGACCCCAAACCATTTTGGGACGAGCTGGACGATCACAATGAACGCTGGCTGGAGCTGGTTACGCACCCCGGCCGCAAAAGAGGGCCGGACAATCCTGCCCCCTGGGAAACCCTCATCGCCGAGCAGCACCGAATGTTCAAAAAACATCCCAGAACCACCTTCATCAACGCGCATTTCGGCTGGTATGCGAACGACCTGGCGCATCTCTCCAAACTGATGGACGATATGCCGAACATCGTGGTGGAATTCGGCGCCGTGATCGCCGAGCTGGGCCGTCAGCCCAAAATGGCCAGGCAGTTCTTTGAAAAGTACCAGGATAGGATACTTTTCGGCAAAGATTCCTGGCAGCCCGACGAATACGCCACTTATTTCCGTGTGCTGGAAACGGCCGACGAATATTTCCCCTACCACAAAAAATACCACGCCTTCTGGCGCATGTACGGCATGAACCTGCCGGACGATATCCTGCGCAAGATCTACTACAAAAACGCCCTGCGCATCGTTCCCCGGATCGATAAATCGCTGTTCCCTTAATGCATTGAACTGCAATAACCGTAAATTGCAGTTATGCAGTATAAAATGGCAAATCCCGTAAAGGGCACGATCGGCGAAATAAAATACCGCTGCCGCATTGAGTGGCGCAATGGCGTATTCATTGCAGACGAGCCGCCAACCGCAGGCGGGCAAGATGAAGGGCCGGACCCTTTCACGCTTTTCCTCTCGTCCATCGTATCGTGCACGCTCGCTACGCTCCGCATGTATATAGACCGCAAAGGCTGGAACATTCCCAACATCGCCATGAACGCGAATATGTACCAGGTGACCCGCAACGGGCAGCTGATAACACATGTGGACAAGGACCTGTATTTCCTCAGTCCCGTATCCGCCGAGCAGCGGGAAAAACTGGTGAGCATCGCCAAAGCCTGCCCTGTGTCCCGCCTGCTGGAAGGCGATATCATACTCACCACGCTGGTGGGCGAAGGGCAGGAAGCCGCCCCGGAAATGCTGGCGCGTAACCCGATTGATTCCTGATTTAAACCGAAAAGATATGGCCGGAACTTTTGAAAAGATCAAACAGGCGTACAAGCTGTTCAAATCCATCGACTTTGAAAAGCTGGACAAGCTGTCCCGCAAGGTGGACCTGCAGAAGGTGATGGACGGGTTCTCAAAGCTGGACGATAACCAGCTGAAAGGCCTGATGAAAATGATGGATGGGGATCAGAAGAAAAAAGAGCTGCCGGAGATCAACGGCGACTTTTATGAGCTGCATATGCGGCTGAGCGAGGAAGACAGGGCCGTGCAGCTGAAAGTGCGCGAATTCATGGAAAAGGAGATCAAGCCGCTGGTGAACAATTACTGGCTGCATGATGAATTCCCCTACGAAGTGATCCCCAAGTTCGCGGAGCTGAACCTCTGCGGCGTTACGTATAAAGGTTATGGCTGCCCCGGCAAATCTTTCCTGATGGAAGGCATCATTGCCATGGAAATGGCCCGCGTGGATTCGTCCATCGCCACTTTCTTCGGTGTGCAGAGCGGCCTGGCCATGGGCTCCATCTATATGTGCGGCTCCGATGCGCAAAAGGAAGAGTGGCTGCCCAAAATGCAGCAGCTGCAGGCCATCGGCGCTTTCGGTCTCACAGAGCCGGAAGTAGGCTCCGGCGCGGCGGGCGGCTTAACGGTAACGGCCAAACGTACTGCGGACGGATGGGTGCTGAACGGCCAGAAAAAATGGATCGGCAATGCACCTTTCGCCGATGTGACCATCATCTGGGCGCGCGACCTGGACGACGGCCAGGTGAAAGGTTTCCTCGTGCGCAAAGGCGCACCTGGCTTCACCGTGGAAAAGATCAAAGGGAAGATGGCGCTGCGCATCGTGCAGAACGGCCTGATCACGATGAAAGATTGCGTGGTGGAAGAAAATGACCGGCTTCAGCACGCCAACTCCTTTAAAGATACCGCCCGCGTGCTGCAGATGACGCGCGCAGGCGTGGCCTGGATGGCCGTGGGCTGTGCACGCGGCGCATACGAGAACGCGCTGGATTATACCCGCAAACGCAGGCAGTTCGGCAAGCCCATCGCGTCGTTCCAGCTGATACAGAACCACCTGGTGGAAATGCTTTCCAACCTTACCGCCATGCAGTCGCTGGTATTCCGCCTGTCTGAGCTGCAGGACCAGGGCATGCTCCGCGACGAGCACGCTTCCCTCGCCAAAGTGTTCTGCTCCCTGCGCACGCGCGACATTGTGAGCAAGGCCCGCGAGGTGATGGGCGGCAACGGCATCCTGCTGGAATACGATGTGGCGCGGTTTGTGGCCGATGCGGAAGCAATCTATTCCTACGAAGGCACCAAGGAGATCAACTCGCTGATCGTTGGAAGGGCCATCACCGGCTTCAGCGCGTTTGTGTAAGTGCGGGCCGGACGAAATTCACTCTTTCCTCATTCCTGATATTGACCAGCATTTTAAGATAAGCTGAGGGTACTGGCGAATCCCGTCATTGCGAGGTGCACCGTCATTGCAGGTATCAACCAGAATGGAAGAAGCCCATACAGGAGCTGCCCGTCATTGCGGGGAGCAAACTAAAAAGGGAAATCCCATACAAGGAGCAACCCGTCATTACGGGAAGCAAACTAAAATGGGAAAGGCCCATACAAGGAGCAACCCGTCATTGCGAGGAGCAGCGGAGCCAATGGGGGTGGGGCGAGGAAGCAATCTCCTTCATTGAATGGATAAGCGCTTACGCAGAAAGAGATTGCTTCGTCGCACCTCCGCACGCCCCCTGCTCCTCGCAATGACGGGGGGGCACCGCAATGTCAGCGATTTTATTGTATCAGTATTAAATGTCCGGCTGATCAGGAAATTACTTTTTACTACAATCGAAACTATCCCATAATTCATTCAACTTCGCCCAGGTTGGGGAGGTTAACGGCTGGGGAGAAAGCTGGTGAAAAACGATCGTGTTGGCCGTTCCGGGGCATTTCACAACATGCACCGTGCAGTTCAGCACCATCGGTTTTTTAGCCATATAATCCAGCATGCTCACAGTACCGGTATAAGTGGCCTCATCCTTGCCCTGCGGCTTCGGGAGCTTCTTTACCCGGGTGACCGTTTTGGTGATCATATTGGCGGGAATACCGCGTTTGTCTATGTTGCGGCCGATGAGTCCATCGTAATAGGCATTTAAATTTTTATCGATGGTCCCGGTATTGATCTCCTGTGTTCCATCTATCAGCCACAAAAAGGCATACGACCAGTAATTCTGGTGCCCTGCTTCTCCCCATCCTGGTGCAAAACGGATATCTTCCACGCCTTTATACGGAATGGCAGGCGCAAAATCAATAGGCATCGGGAACCGTTCGATCCCCCATCCGTCAACAGGCAAATGATAAGGCGCCTGCAATGTTTCGTGGTTGAACTTGGTTTCCTGCGCTGATAGCCGGAAAGAACAAAAGCATAACAAAAGAAGAAGGGTTTTTTTCATACCATCGGATTTATGACCGGGCGCATTTGCCCGGGCGTTTTCAGGCATCAAATGTTATGCCTCCGGTGAAGGGCCTCGACGGTGGCGAATTTCACTGGCCCTGAAGAGAGGGGAGTGTCCGGAAATGGACATCCGGTGTCCGGATATATGCCCGGGATTCCCCGGTTTTTAATACCCAGGAAGGCTTCTTATATTTAATGAAGTTACTGGCTGAAGCCTGGCTATTTGTCCCGATACACCCTGTGTTTTGTCATATATCACCCCCTGTTAAAAGCCTGACGGGGCCTAGTTTTACCACTATAATATTTTTTATGAGCAAATTGCCGAAAATAGATGAGAAAGACCCGCGATATGAAGTGTTGAACCGCCGTGGTTTCAACAAACGTTTCACCGGCAGGCCGGAATATTTCCGGCTGGCAGAAACGGTGGACGATGTTGTTGCTGCCGTGCAGGAAGCCGTTTCCGAAGGCAAACGCCTTTCCGTGCGCAGTGGCGGGCATTGCCTGGAACGTTTCGTGCAGGACCCGGCGGTGCAGGTGTTGCTGGATATGAGCCTGATGACGGGCGTGTATTTCGACGAAGAAAAGAAAGCCTTCTGCATAGAAGCAGGTACGCTGCTGGGCGAAGTATACCGCAAATTATTCCTCGGCTGGGGCGTGCTGATACCGGCTGGTGAAAGCCCGTTGATCGGTGCGGGCGGCCATTTCCAGGGCGGGTGTTTCGGTTTTTTATGCCGCGAGCACGGCCTGGCCGCCGATTATTTGTATGGGGCGGAGCTGGTAGTGGTGGATGAAAATAAAAAAGCCCATGTGGTGGTGGCTACCCGCGAAAAGAACGATCCCAACCATGAGCTGTGGTGGGCGCTTACCGGCGCCGGCGGCGGCAATTACGGCATCGTCACGAAGTTCTGGTTCCGGGCGCCCGGCGCGAGCAGCAACGATCCTTCCGGCCTGTTGCCCAAAGCCCCGGCGTCCGTGTACCTGTTCAGGGCCAGCTGGAGCTGGGATGGCCTCAGCCAGGATGCATTCAGCAAGCTGGCGAAAAATTACTGCAACTGGTGCGAACAGCACAGCAAAGCCGGCACGCCGGAAGCAATGCTGTACAGCCTGCTGATGCTGCGCCGTTCACAAACAGGTTCCATAGGCATGATAGGCCTGTGCACCTCGCCGGACGCAGCGGTCATCAGCAAACAACATCTGGATGCGGTGAACGAAGGCACTGGCCTGCAGTTCACGTACGAAACAGAAGAGCTTTCATGGCCGGCGTTCGCCTGCAACCCTTTCCCGGAGTTGTTTGGCGTGGGTATGGACAATGCGAGGATGCAAGGGAAGGACGCCTTCCTGCGCAAAGGTTTAACAGAAGAGCAGATCAATATCATTTACAAATACCTGACCACCACGGAGCATAACATCATGGGCGCGATGTTCGGCATGGTGACCTATGGCGGGAAAGTGAATACCGTTGCCCCGGACGCTACGGCCACCCCGCAAAGGGACT
>CBFHAF010000388.1:0-5171 GCA_965653435.1 uncultured Chitinophaga sp. | reverse complement strand
TTTATTCCAAAAGGAGAAGCCGTATTCGTAAAAAGGAAAGACGGGTCGATGTTCGTTGTATTCAGATCGCACGAAGACGCGGTGCTCGGCGCTTTCATAAAAGTAGCGGAATGGGACCAGAAAGGAGAGATCGTGGACAAGATCGTGGAAACAGGCGAATTTTATGCCGTAAACGATGTGCCGAAAATGGACGCCATTGGATATTCTTCGAGAGATCTCGCCGCGGCGCAGGATATGATGGACAACTTTGTTATCATTTCCCTTTCGGATGCCAGGAAAGCCGGCACTTACTTCTCACTCGATAAGTGGCTGCTGTTTGGCCTCAACCTGAAGCGCACCCAATAACCGCACATCCCAATATGTAGCGCTCTCCGGCGAAATTTCCTATTTTCGCCCCTTAGACCAATGATCTGAATATGAGAATATCAATCATCCCGGCGCTATTCCTTCTGCTGGGAGCTTCTTCAGCCATGGCACAGACGGACCGCTGGCAGCAACGCGTAAAGTATAAGATGGACATCCTGGTGGACGTCAAGAACCACCAGTTCACCGGCAAACAACAGCTGGAATACACCAACAATTCACCGGATACCCTTTTTCGCGTTTTTTACCACCTCCAGTGGAACGCTTTTCAGCCCAACAGCATGATGGACGTGCGCAGCCGCGAGCTGGGCAGGATCATTATAGGCAAAGACGCCAAGGGCGTGAACAAACATGATTGGGACAGCCGCGTCACAGACCGCATTTCCAAGCTGCAACCCAACGAAACCGGCTACCAGAAAGTGCGTTCGCTCACCATGGACGGCCGCCAGCAACAGTTCCGCACCGAAGAAACCATTCTTGTGGTAGACCTGGACAAACCGATCCTGCCCAGGTCCACCGTTACCTTCAATATGGAATTCGAAGCGCAGGTGCCCGTGCAGATCCGCCGCAGCGGCAGGAACAACAAGGAAGGCGTGGATTATTCCATGGCGCAGTGGTATCCCAAAATGGCCGAATACGATCAGGAAGGCTGGCATCCCACGCCTTACATCGCGCGCGAGTTCTATGGCATCTGGGGCGATTTTGACGTGAAGATCACCATCGATAAAAAATATGTGCTGGCCGGTACCGGGTACCTTCAAAACCCGCAGCAGATAGGCTACGGCTACGAAACAAAAGGCACAAAAGTAACACGCCCCGCAGGCAATACCCTCACCTGGCACTTCGTTGCGCCCAATGTGCACGATTTCGTCTGGGCCGCAGACCCTGATTATAAGCACATCACCCAGCCGGTAGACGGCTTTACGGCCCATTTCTTTTACATCGAGAACGATACAACCAAAAACACCTGGCCGCAGTTGGCAAAGATGATCCCCGTTGCATATGAATACATCAAAAAACATTACGGCGCTTACGCGTATAAACAATATTCCTTTATCCAGGGGGGAGACGGGGGCATGGAATACCCAATGGCCACGCTTATTTTGGGTAACGGCAAACTGGACGGCCTTTACGGCGTAGCCATCCATGAATGGATGCACAGCTGGTACCAGGGCATGCTGGCCACCAACGAAAGCCTGTACCCCTGGATGGACGAAGGTTTCACCTCTTTCGCGGAAGATAATGTTATCGGTAATACCGTGGATTCGCTGGCCGGCAAATGGCATCAGTCAAAGAGTTACCGCAATTATTTCGCATTGGTGCGCAGTGGTTTCGAAGAGCCTATCAGCACACATGCGGACCACTACAATACAAATTACGCGTACAGCATCAGCTCTTATTCCAAGGGCGCCATTTTCCTGGAACAGCTGGGTTATGTGATAGGCGCAGCCAACAGGGATGCAGGTTTGTTGAGATATTACAACGACTGGCGTTTCAGGCATCCCAACGCGAACGATTTTATCAGGGTCATGGAAAAAGAAAGCGGCATCCAGCTGGACTGGTACCTGCAATACATGCGGAACACCACCAAGCACATCGATTATGCGCTGGACAGCATTTATGAATCCAATGGGAAAACCGTGGTGGTGCTGCGCCGCGCGGGCGAATTCCCCATGCCGGTAGATCTGCAGGTGGAGATGAAAGACGGCCGGAAGGAAATGCATTACATCCCGCTGACCATCATGTTCGGCAACAAACCCAATGAGGACGAAAATGTAAAACGCATCGTGCACGACGGCTGGCGCTGGACGCATCCTGCTTACTCGATCACGCTGGATGTACCTATCAGCCAGCTGCGGAGCATCAACATCGATCCCAGCATGCGCATGGCAGATATCGACAGGGACAACAACAAGGCAGTGGCTCCATAAGCCCCGCCGGAAAGATACAGCAAGGGCGCTCCGTTATCCGGGGCGCCCTTTTTATTGAGAGGCTTTTCAATATTACGCGCAGTCTCTTTAGAGGTTCTCAAAATACTTGCGCGCAATCTCTTCGCCGTAGGCTACCATTTTCTTCATTTCGGGAGGGTCGAAGGTGAGGCCGCCGGGGCCGCCGTTGAGGGGCTTTTCAGGGCGTATGATATGCAGCTTCAGATCGGTTTTGCCCAGGAAAGGATTATCGAACGGGATGTTGAAGAAAGACTCGATCTCTTTCGGCTTAAGGCCCGCTTCCTTCATTTTCGTTTTCACGGCTTTCAGGTATTCAAGGCTGCGGTTCACAAACTTCGGCATGCGCAGGTCGTTCACCGCCACGTCCATCGTGAACCAGTCCATGGTTTGCTGCAGTATCTCGAACGGGCTTTTGAAAACATGATCGTCCGTTTCGGGTTTTTCCGGCGAAAGCAGGATGGCGTAGATCTCGGTGGCGCCGGTATCTATAGCAAGGTCCACGGGGGCGTATTCACGCAGGCCGCCGTCCACATACTGCAGGCTCTGGCTTTCTATCACATTGTAAGGCGGCATGAACACGGGCTGGCAGGAGGAGGCGAACATGGCGCGGCGGAAGGTGCTGGCGTCCTGTATGCGTATCACGTCGTATTCCGGCGAGGTCATGGGGAGGTCGCTGGTGGTGAAGTAGGTGATACGCCCGGTTTGCAGGCAAACGGTGGTGAGATAGAGGGCTTTCGCAGTGTCCAGGATGGATTGGTACATGCCGTCGGTAAAGGTCTTTTTGATGAGCTGGGCCAGGGGCTGCGCATCAAAAAGGGAATAGGTGTCTTTTCCCGCGAAGCGGTTGATCACGTTGCCGGTGATGATGATGTCGCTGGTGACGTGGGTGGTGTATAATTTCTCCAGCAGGTTGATCTCCCCGATGGCCGCGAGCGGTATGATGAGGGAGCCGGTGCTGGTGCCGCAAAGGGTGTCGAACTGGATTTTTGGTGTGGCGGCCATGTACTTGAGCACGCCCACGGCAAACGCCCCTTTGGAGCCTCCGCCGCTGATCACCAGTGCTGTTTTGGACATAATGAATGTTTTTTGAGGTTTACAGATCAGGAGGCCCTTTGGGCGGTTTTTTGAAGAGATGGATGCCGAGGCTGCCGGTGAACCACCAGTTGTTCCAGGCATAGTCGCGGTGTACCTTCATGCTCATGGTGGCCATCTGGCCGATCTCGAAGGCGAAGCCTCCGCCCGCGAGCCGCTGGTTTTCGGTGCCAAACAGGTATTCGCCCACCAGCTGTGCATTCACCACGGTGCTTTCCATCACTTTGGGCCCTTTGCTGATCATCAGCGACACCCGGCCGCCGCCCATGCCGTAAAGGCGTTTGTTGTAAAAAGCGCCGCCGCCGGTAAGGCCCAGCCTGAGCCTGCCGGGCACCACGGTCACCTGGGGCGAGAAGGCCAGCGTGGCCGCAAAAAGATCGGGATCGGAGCCGTGGAAGGAGGTAACCATGCCTCCGCCCATTTCAAGGGGGAATATCCATCCCTTTGGAAATTCGCTTTGCGCGCGCGCTTTGGCGGCAAAAAACAATAGCGGGAGCAGGCAGCTGAACAGCCATTTCAGTTTCATGGATTCAACATTTGCGGCAGCACAGGCGTCAGTGTTTTGGGGTTGCCTGCGGGCTGCCTGAGTTAGCGGATCGGGGTTTTATTGAAGTTACGAATTTGTGCCGGTACGGCCATAGGTGGAAATACGTTTTTACGCGGGCGTTAGACAAAAAAATCCCGTTCCGGCGAAGCCGGAACGGGAAAGCAGTTGGCGAAGCGTATCAGAATATCACCCGCTCCAGCTGTGCAGGCCAGGGCTGGTCCGGCTGTTCGCGGAGCTGCAGGGTATGCAGGTGGTGATAGTTGTGATATGCTGTGAAGTATAATATCTCGCGGATGGTGAGCTTGCCCAGCAAAGGGTGCGGCCCCTGGTAGCGGTCCAGTTCCTGTTCGCTCCAGTTGTCGATCTGCAGCAGCATTTTATCTTTCTGCAAAGCGAACTGTTTCAGCAACAGCTGTTTCTGTTCCGCCTCAGTTACATGCGGAATGTAGGGGCGGGCGGTTACCGCGCCGTTTTTCAGCATGGTGCGGTAGTTCTCCTTTATTTCTTCGAAGGAGCGGGAAGGCCCGGCGGGCGTACCGAACCAGCGGAGGAAAAAACGGGGCAGGCCAAGGGCCTTATTCACCGGTTTGGCGCTCCTGATAAGGTGGTCCAGCTGCTGGGCGGCAGACCATTTCCCTTCAGGAGATACAATAAAACGATGATCCGAAAGTGTTTCTATAAATGCGGCGAAGTCGGTAAAACTGTTGTTCAGCAGGTTCTGTATGTCTGTCTTTTGCATAAGGTCCGGTTAAATATTCATTCAAGCACTTCGCAGTGGAATCCCTGTTCCTGCACAAAGCGGATGATGGAATGTTCATCCACTTTCATATCTACCACGCGCAGCACTTTGTCGCAATCTTCAATGTCAACATTGCAGGAGGATACCTCAAAGTTACTGCAAATTGCGCTGATGATAAGGTTCCGCTCATGGTAGGTCCGGATATTCGTTTTGAAGATGCTGATCATGGCGCCGGTGTTTAATTCGGGATGCATAAAGTCAGGTTGTCTAGGTTATTGCTCTTCCGTGCTGCCGGGTTTTTCCGCTTCTTCGCGGGTTCTGAATCCCCAGCGGCCGGACATGCAGCGGTCGAAATGGTTCTTAACTTTCTCTTTTTCCTCGGGAGAGAGATGTTCCATCTTGTTCTTCATAT
Organism: uncultured Chitinophaga sp.; assembly: GCA_965653435.1. Taxonomy (GTDB): domain Bacteria; phylum Bacteroidota; class Bacteroidia; order Chitinophagales; family Chitinophagaceae; genus Chitinophaga. The sequence goes on along the minus strand of CBFHAF010000388.1, from coordinate 69 downwards.
GCTCCCTCCACCTTTCTTTGTTCCAGCGCCAGTGTTTTTCCTTATGGTGCCCTTTCGGGAACCCGAACA
>CBFHAF010000387.1:0-5184 GCA_965653435.1 uncultured Chitinophaga sp. | reverse complement strand
TCTGCCATAAAAGTAAAATGACTATAAGTAATGCAATTTGGGGGGCAAAGGTAATCATTATTTATCAATAAATAAAGCCGAACTCTTTGCATAATTGTTAAATCCCTCAGCCGCCGCCGCTGTTGTTTTCCGGCGCTGCCGTTTATCAGCAAAAAACGGCAGGCCGGTAAAGGTAAATCTTTCTTTCCCCCTGGCGGCCGGCGGGCAGGAAGAACGGTATCTTCATAATCACATTTAGTTGATTATAAGCTGGTTATACCTGCATTTTATATACCGGAGTTATCCCGTTCCGACTTCCTGACGGGCCTCTTCCAATTCGTAATTATCAGCCATATTCAACCATTGGTCATTCCAAAGCCGCCAAAAATGAAATACCTATTTCAGGAAAATTTTCAGTTATTACATTTGTACCGTCAAAAGCCTGAATGGACCCCCGTTGTTAATTCTGTATTTTAAAACTTTTGAATCGCTTTGTCGAATGATCGAGCCCCCGGGCGTCCCAGACCGCCCGGCAAACGGCTTGTTCCTGTAAGAACCGGAGTACAGTAACCAAATGAGAGATCAGAACCTACTGAAATCAGTGCAGCGCGCGGACATCGCGCGTACAGGCTTTTTCATACCAGCATTTTCCAAAACCATCACATAACCACTCATTTATGAAACATTGTTCTACAAAGCTCCTTCTCATGGCCGTATTTCTGGCCCTGGCATGGATGCCTGCCCGGTCCCAGCTCGTGCTGGTCAGGGAGGTAGTAGCCAGTAGCGGCGGCGGCGGCACCACCGGCAACATCCTGTTGGACTATACCATTGGCGAACCCGCTGTATTGACCCTCACCGCCGGAAACCTCATGCTTACCCAGGGCTTTCACCAGCCCGAGGTCATTCCCAAACCACCCCAGGGAACCAATCCCGTCATGGATTTTATGCTGTTTCCCAACCCGGCCCTCACCACCGTCAAGATCTCCTTCGACCTGCTCACAGACGCCACCGTCGTGTTCATGCTCATGAACACCTCCGGACAGGTCATCTACCAGGATATCAAAAAATACGGCGCAGGAAAGGTGCTCATCCCTACGCCTGTAGACAAGCTGGCATCCGGGATATACACCGTCATCTTCAAGGTAAACGGCCATGTGTTCACCGAAAAACTCATTGTTCAGTAGCCTAAAACAGATCGACCATGAAGCACTTGATCATCTCACTGCTCGCTGCTTTGCTGGCTGCTCATCCCCTGATGGCCCAGAAATCCCAGCAGCAGCCGCTCAATATCGGCGCGTCCTTCCTCCTGGTGAACCCCGATGCCCGCACCAGCGGCATGGGAGACGCCGTTACCGGCGTGGAGCCCGACGGCAACAGCATGTTCGGCAATGCTGCCAAACTGCCCTTCGCCGGGCCATGGGGCGTCAGCGCATCCTACGCCCCCTGGATGTTCGACCTCAACGACGAGAAAACACATATGGCTTACGTTTCTGCTTTTAAAACCTTCCAGGAACAGCAGAGCATAGGCCTGTCCGTGAAATATTTCAACTATGGCGACGTCACCTTCCGTGACGACAACGGCATGGAACTGCAGCAGTACCGCCCCAAAGAATACGCCATAGACGCCACCTACGCCCGTAAGCTCGGCCAGAAATTCAGCCTGGCCGTGGCGCTGCGCTACATCCGCAGCGAAATGGGGTCCGGCACCTACAACGGGCAGCAGCTGCAGCCCGCCAATGCCGTAGCCGGCGACGTAGGCGTGTATTACCAGGGTTACGCCAACCACATCGAGGGCGGCAACCGCTATTGCTGGGGCGTCAGCTTCACCAATCTCGGCTCCAGGCTCAGGTATTCGGACGACAACACCAAAAAGACCTTCCTGCCCATGAACCTGCGCATCGGCGGCGGTTATTCCTTCGTGCATACGGAAGACCACACCTTCACTGTAGCCGCAGACGTCAATAAACTGCTGGTACCCACTCCCCCTGTCTATAAGCTGGACATCAACGGGCAACCCACCGGGGAGATCGAAAGCGGCAAAGACCCCAACAGGGGCGTGGCGGATGCCATCTTCTCCTCTTTCGGCGACGCCCCGGGAGGCTTCAAGGAAGAGTTGCGGGAATTTTCCGTTGCCGGCGGCCTGGAATACAACTACCAGCGCAAGTTCTTTGTGCGCACCGGCTACTTCTACGAGCATCCGCACAAAGGCAACCGGCAGCATTTTACAGCCGGCATCGGGGCCAACATCCAGGGTTTCCAGGTGGATATCGCCTACCTTATGCCCACCGGCACCAGCCAGGTCAGGAGAAGGAGCTTCAACTTCACCCTCATGTATTCTCCGTTCACAAACAGATAATCCTAAACCTCACAAAACACTGCAAATATGAAAGCAATATTCCTGTTAATTACTTTCCTGGCGGTGGCCGGCATCTATTCCGCCAGCGCCCAGCAGAAAACGAGGGACGTACTGTTCCCCGATTATGCCAGCGACCAGGCTAAGCTCAAAGCAACTTCCCTTTCGGTAAAGCCCGCAGAAGCCACGCTGAACAGCAGCGACGCGATAAGAAGCCGGATCTTCACCAACTATCAGAAGCCTGCGGTAAACACCGCTCCGCGCCTGGTGCAAAAGCCACAGCCTGCAACCTTGCCGTCTACCAAATCTGCCGCTGAAGCGAAAAAAGAAGTGGAAGCATTGCAGCAGGAGGCCCTGAAAAAAACCATCACCCCTAAACCTGACCAGGGCCCGGAAAACAGCCCCAAACCCAAAAACTGAGCACCATGAAAAAAATACTATTCCTCTTCATCATAACACTGCTGCTGATATCGCAGGAAGGTTTCTCACAAAACGGGATGTCCGGCTTTAACTACCAGGCTGTTGCCCGTAACAGCAACGGCACAGTGCTGGGCAACCAGGCGCTTACCGTGCGGTTCACCATCCGCGGCGGGTCCGCCGCCGGCCCTGTGCAATACCAGGAAACACATAACGTAAACACCAACAACCTCGGCCTTTTTAACCTGCAGGTTGGCCGCGGCACGCCCGTGAGCGGCACTTTCGCCACCATACCCTGGGCGAACGCCAACCAGTTCCTCCAGGTGGAAGTGAACCCCGGCAGCGGTTTCGTGGCGCTGGGCGCCAGCCAGCTGATGAGCGTTCCCTTCGCACAATATTCCGCTAACGGCATTGCGGGCCCGGCAGGTCCCGCTGGTCCCGCAGGCCCCGCAGGCCCTGTTGGTCCTGTTGGCCCGGCCGGCCCGGTTGGCGCCGCTGGTCCTGCAGGCCCGGTTGGCCCCGTTGGCCCTGCTGGCGCGGAAGGCCCGGCTGGTCCGCAAGGTGATATAGGACCCGTTGGTGCCGTAGGTCCCGTGGGCCCTGCCGGCGCAGTTGGCCCCGCTGGCCCCGCTGGCCCTGCCGGTGTTGCAGGCCCGGCTGGCCCCGTTGGCCCGGTTGGCCCTGCTGGCGTAGCCGGCCCGGCTGGCCCCGTTGGTCCTGCCGGTCCTGTCGGTCCCGTTGGCCCTGCCGGCCCCGCAGGCCCGCAAGGCCCTGCCGGTGAACTTTCAGGTCCCGCAGGCGGAGACCTCGGCGGCACTTATCCGAACCCGCTGGTAGCCGGTATACAAGGCAGAGCGGTTTCAAATGTTGCACCTGTTCTGGACCAGGTTCTGAAATTCAACGGCGTGAGCTGGGCCCCTGCCACTATTCCCGGCGGCGGCGGCTTTACGCTTCCTTACATAGTGACTGAAAACAACGCCGGCACCCTGTTCTCCATCACCAACGACGGCGACGGCACATCGGTTGAAGGCGTTAACAATACCGCCACATCCAATGTAGCTGCCGTTAGAGGGATCATATCAAGCGCTACACCGGGTGGCTTTTCAGCGGGCGTACGCGGTATCAATAACGGCACCGGCGGCCTCGGCGTAGGCGTATACGGCTCACAGGCGGGCTCCGGCTGGGGCGTGTACGGTACTACTCCCAACGGCCTCGGCGTATACGGCAATGCATCCGCCAACGGCTATGGCGTATATGCCAACAGTAATACCGGTACCGGCCTCAATGCCACGAGCAACAACGGTATTCCCGCCAACATGTCTATCTACAACAACGCCAACAACAATAACGTACTCGTTGCCAATACAGTAGGCAACGGTACCGTAGTGAATGTTACCACTACCGGCAACGGCGCGGGCGTACGCAGTTCTACCGTCGCCGGCTTTGGCGTGCATGGCATTACCAGCGCCCAAACTTCAGCGGGTGTGGTAGGAGACAACAACGGGGGTGGCGAAGCCGTGGTAGGCCGTACTACCAGCGATATCGCAGGTGCAGTAGTAGGCCGCAACGACGGCGGCGGCTACGGGGTACGTGGTTTCATCTCCACCAGCACCGCCGGCACCGCCGTGGGCGTGCTCGGCCAGGTAGGGCTCAACAACAGCACCGGCCGTGCAGGCAGGTTCGAGAACTTTAACCAGACCAACACCACAGGCAATACGCTCGAAGTGGAAACCAACGGCAACGGCAATATCCCCGACAATACGCAGGGTAATGCCGCTTCTTTTTTAGTGAATAATACCAATAGTGTGGCAGCCGCCGTACGCGGTGAAGTGAAAACCATCTTCGGCAACTTCGGTGCAGCCGGCATATTCGGCATCTCTTCCGGCACCGGCGGTTTTGCAGGGCTCTTTCATTCATCCAATCCCTCCGGCAACGGCCCCGCAGTGGTGGCGATCCAGGACGGCAATGGCAACGCGATTACCGCCAATGCCAGCAAAGACGGCAATGCCATTGAAGCCAATATAGACGGCGCCGGCAACGCGCTCTATGCATGGGTTCCCTCTTTCGCCACAGGCAGGGCAGGGCGCTTTAATATCTTCAACGAAAACAACACCAGCGACGCTGTTACCGTGACCACCGTGGGTAACGGTATTGCGGGTAACTTCAAGGTAGACAAGGTTACCGGCACCAAAGCCGCCGTTCGCGGGGAAGTGAACTCCCAGTTCTCCAACTTCGGGACCGCGGGCATCTATGGCGTTTCCTCGGGCACCGGCGGCTATGCGGGCCTCTTCCATTCCAGCAACCCTGCAGGTAACGGACCCGCGCTGATCGCCATCGCAGACGGCAACGGCAACGGCATCACCACCAATGCCAGCAACACCGGCGACGGCGTGGAAGCCACGGCAGACGGTACCGGCTCCGCGATCTACGCCTGG
>CBFHAF010000386.1:0-5194 GCA_965653435.1 uncultured Chitinophaga sp. | reverse complement strand
TAATCTTCGTTAAGGGAAAAACCATCAAACTTCATTTCATCTTTTTAAAAATAGAATCACAATGGCTAAAAATTTAAGTATTAAACCTCTGGCAGACAGGGTGATCGTAAAACCCGCAGCAGCTGAAGAAAAAACCGCAGGCGGCATCATCATCCCAGACACCGCTAAAGAAAAACCGCAGCGTGGTACGGTAGTAGCAGCCGGCCCCGGTAAAAAAGATGAACCCGTTAGCGTGAAAGTGGGCGATACCGTGCTGTATGGTAAATACTCCGGAACCGAGATCAGCCTGGAAGGCGATGATTACCTGATCATGCGCGAATCAGACATCCTGGCGGTTATTTAAGCCACCCTCCCCGTTATCATTTCTAAAACACGACCAAAGAAAATAGTACAACTATGGCAAAACAGATATTTTTCAATACAGACGCCCGCAACAAAATGAAGAAAGGCGTTGACACCCTGGCTAACGCCGTGAAAGTAACCCTGGGCCCCAAAGGCCGCAACGTGGTGATCGAAAAGAAATTCGGCGCCCCCGGTGTAACTAAGGACGGTGTAACCGTAGCAAAAGAGATCGAACTGGAAGACCCCATCGAGAACATGGGTGCCCAGATGGTGAAAGAAGTGGCTTCCAAAACTGCGGATATTGCAGGCGACGGTACCACCACCGCCACCGTACTCGCACAGTCCATCATCGGCGAAGGCCTGAAGAACGTTGCTGCCGGCGCTAATCCCATGGATCTGAAACGCGGTATCGACAAAGCCGTTAAAGCTGTAGTAGAAAACCTGAAAAGCCAGTCTGAAAAAGTTGGCAGCGACAATAAAAAGATCGAGCAGGTAGCCGCTATCTCCGCCAACAACGACGCAGAGATCGGCAAACTGATCGCCGAAGCCATGCAGAAAGTGACCAAAGACGGCGTTATCACCGTTGAAGAAGCGAAAGGCACCGAAACCACCGTTGAAGTGGTAGAAGGCATGCAGTTCGACCGCGGTTACCTCTCCCCTTACTTCATTACCAACAGCGAAAAAATGCAGGCCGAGCTGCAGAACCCCTACATCCTGATCTACGACAAAAAGATCAGCACCATGAAGGACATCCTGCACATCCTGGAAAAAGTGGCCCAGCAAGGCGCTCCCCTGGTGATCATCTCTGAAGACCTGGAAGGCGAAGCACTGGCCACCCTCGTGGTGAACAAGCTGCGCGGCACCCTGAAAGTAGCCGCCGTTAAAGCTCCCGGCTTCGGCGACAGAAGGAAGGAAATGCTGCAGGATATCGCCACCCTCACCGCAGGCGTGGTTATCTCCGAAGAACAGGGCTACAAACTGGAAAATGCAGACCTCACTTACCTGGGCCGTGCAGAATCCGTAACCATCGACAAGGACAATACCACCGTTGTAGGCGGTAAAGGCGATAAAGAAGCCATCCAGGGCCGTATCAACCAGATCAAGTCACAGATCGAAGTGACCACTTCCGATTATGACCGTGAGAAACTGCAGGAACGCCTCGCCAAACTGAGCGGCGGTGTAGCTGTACTGTACGTTGGTGCTGCCACTGAAGTGGAAATGAAAGAAAAGAAAGACCGTGTGGACGACGCCCTCCACGCAACCCGCGCTGCCGTTGAAGAAGGCATCGTAGCAGGTGGCGGTGTGGCTTTCATCCGCGCCATCGAATCCCTGGATAAACTGAAAGGTGAGAACGAAGACGAGCAGACCGGTATCGCGATCGTAAAACGCGCTATCGAAGAACCGCTGCGCCAGATCACCGAAAACTCCGGTATCGAAGGTTCCATCGTGGTACAGAAAGTGAAGGAAGGCAAAGCCGACTACGGTTTCAACGCCCGCACCGAAACTTACGAGAACCTGCTGGCAGCCGGTGTAATCGACCCGACCAAAGTATCCCGCATCGCGCTGGAAAACGCCGCATCCATTGCTGGTATGCTGCTCACCACCGAATGCGTGATCGCAGACAAACCCGAGCCTAAATCCGCAGCCCCTGCAATGCCGGGCGGCCACGGTATGGGTATGGATTATTAATCCTTACGGGAATAAATTTTCAGGTCCCGTACCGGCTGAGCCGGTACGGGACTTTTTTTATTTGTAACTTTCTCCCCTTCCGGCCCGTTTAACGGGTGTATTTTTGAGAAAAGCTAATCAGGCATGTTTTACCGGCGAATTCTGATTGTATGCATACTGGCGGTTCAGACCGCGCTCCTGGCTTCCTGCTCGAAGGAATCGCCCAGCCTCGAGTCCGCCTATGATGCCGCGATAAAGGATACTGACATTATCAGGCGATACCTGGAGATCACCAATCAGGACTCCGGCGTGGTATTCCACCCCACCGGGCTGGTGTACAAGGTGCTGGACAAGGGGAACGGAAGAGACACCATCCGCCTGAACCAGGTACCCGTGGTCACCTTCACCCGCCGCATACTGGGCGATAACAGGATCGTGGAACAAAGCCCCCTGCCCACTTCTTTCGACAACCGGCAGCTGAAGGACCATATTGCAGGCTGGCAGATAGGGCTGCAGCAGATCACCAAGGGAGGGCGCATCCTTTTATTCATTCCTTCCGGGCTTGCTTTTGCTGACATCGGCGTGCCGGGCACCATTCCGCCCCGCGCCATCCTTGCATGCGACGTAAGCCTCATCGATATTAAATAACCGGAAAAACATATGAAGAGAAACATTTTCGGCCTTACCGGCCTCCTGGCAATTGTACTGATGTTTGCCTGCAACAAAAAAGATGACAACACACCTCCCTACGACTACGACAAACAGGCTGCGAAAGACGAGCAGACGATCAAAGATTACATTGCCGCCAACAACCTGACCGGTTATGTGCGCGATACCACCGGCGTATATTATAAAGTGCTGGTGCACGGCCAGGGCGGGGACACCATCAAGCTCACCGACCGTTTCAATATCGACTACAAAGGTTTCCTGCTGAACGGCACCCGTTTTGATTCCGCCAAAGCAGTGACCTTCAACGACATGCGCCTGGGTCAGCCCGGCCTGATCGAAGGTTTTAAGGTAGGGCCGATGAAAACCACCAAGGGCGGCACCGTACGTTACTTCATTCCTTCCGTGCTGGGTTACCGGGACCAGGATAAAGGCACCATTCCGCCGAATTCCGTGCTGATCTTCGAAGTAAAGCTGAATAACTACTATTATTGATTAAGGCTGAATTTTTTATAAAAAATGCCTGTTGCCCACCGCAACAGGCATTTTTATTTACGGGGAAAATGTACTACATTTAAAAAGACCAGAATCAACGAAAATCGCTGTATTTATTCCCCGTATTGCATGCACAATGAACCGAGATACCGCACCCGGCGCCAGGATCCGATGGAACTGCAATTCATGCAGATATTCCGCCGGCATGAAGGCAGGCTGTATGCCCTGGCCCTGAAGCTCACGAAGTCCGAGACATATGCCCAGGACGTGATCCAGGACGTATTTATCAAGCTGTGGGAACAAAGGGAAGGGTTCGGGCAGATCCGCAATATGGACGCCTGGCTGTACCGGCTTACCGAAAACCGGGTGATAGATTTCCTGCGCAAAGCCGCCGCCGATGAGCGCCTGCGCGAGTCCATCTGGGAAGCCATGCCGGCTAATGCGCAGGCTACCTCCGCCGTGGTGGAGGCCAGGGAATACCATCACATCCTGCAGAAAGCGATAGACCGCCTTCCGCCTCAAAGGAAGCTTATATATTGCCTCAACCGCGAGGAAGGGCTCAACTACCAGGAGATAGCGGAAGAGCTTAAAATATCGCGCCATACGGTCAAAAACCAGCTGTCTACCGCCCTCCAGGCCATCCGCAGCTTCGTGGCCAGAACCGCCGGGCCGCTGTCGCTGTTCATTTCGCTATATTGTTAGAAGACCCGGCCAGGGGACTGCCCACCCCATTACCTCTCTCATTTTTTACCGCCGCTCCCCTGCCCCCCAAAAAAAAATTCTAAAACCCGATAGGAACATTTTCCCGCTGCTTCGTCTTCCGGTATATACACCAATACAACCTCGATGGAAGAACGGATACAATATTTGTTCAAAAGATACCGGGATAATACCTGCACCCGGCAGGAGTACGAAGAGTTCTTCGCCCTCCTGCGCCAAAGCGCCCACGACGGTGCGATGCGCGAGCTGATCCGCCAGGCTTACCAGGCCGAAGCCGGTAACGCGCCCGCAGACGCCTACGTGGACGGGAAAGGGCAGTTGGTAGTGCCTTTCAAACGCAACCGGGCCATCCTGTACAAAGCGCTGGCAATGGCCGCCATATTTGTGGCCGCGGCTGGCGCCGCCCTCTGGCTAATGCCCCGGCAAAAGGCCGTTCAGCCCACGCACATGGCCAGGCAGCATACGGCCCGCAGCGAATACAAGCACATCGTGCTGCCGGACAGTTCGGAGGTTTGGCTGAACGCCGCCAGCACGCTTGAATTCCCCGAAGATTTCGGGAAACGGAGCAGGGAAGTTTACCTCACGGGGGAAGCTTATTTTGATGTGCAGCATGCGGCGGAAACACCCTTTATCATCCACACCGGCAAGGTGTCCACCACCGTGCTGGGCACCGCCTTCAACATCAGGGCCTATCCCGGCCGCAGAAGCGTAGTGGTGAGCGTAAGCAAAGGGAAAGTAAGCGTGAACTACGGCGAGGGCGCCCCCGCCATGCTCACGAACGGCCAGCAGCTGAAAGTGGACGTTACACGGCCCGCCCGGAGCGTGAAAAAACTGCTCGTGGCCGATGCCGCGCCCTGGAAGCAGGGAGACCTGCAGTACGACGGCGAAACGCTGGCAGACATCATTGCCGACCTCGAAAGAGTGTACGATGTGAAGATCAGGATCGTGCAGGAAAACCTGCGGGGGCTCACGGTGAGCACGTCGTTCAGGCGGAACATCGGGGTGGAGCAGGCATTACAGGTATTATGCAAGCTGACCGACACCCGGCTGTCGCTGACAGAAGGGGTTTATACGATACATTAACCAAAATCTAAGGATCATGAACCATCCGTGCACTCCTGCATCCGGCTGATTGTTACAAAAAAGCAGAGAGCCGCTCCAATTGCGACCTGGCAGCGGCTCCTGTTTGCGTTGAATAATCCCTTTTCGTTAATTATTAAACTTACCAAAGCTATTAATTTGTATGTAGAAAAAAGAAATTTCTTTGCCCCGCTATGCAATGAAATACAGCGGCCGGTGCCCA
>CBFHAF010000385.1:0-5201 GCA_965653435.1 uncultured Chitinophaga sp. | reverse complement strand
GGCCGCCCAGCGCGTGTAATTCATGTCCCCGTTGGTTTCCATCATGCCCATGCCAATGCCCGGGAATGGGCTGAGGCGGGCGGCCAGGTTCTTGTGCCAGTCCACCAGCACAGGGTTCACGGTCAGGTCGGAGCACATGCAGGGCACTCCCCTTTCGGCTGCCAGCTTTGCAATACGCATGGACAGGCTCAGCGTTTTGGCGATGCCTTTCAGCACCAGCGCGGTATAACCCTGATCGAGCCGCTGCAATGCGTCTGCTTCTGAATGCACGCTTTCATCTACCGCCAGCCTCAAGCCGATATCATGCACGGGTGCGGTGAATTCTTCGCGGAAAGGTTCTTCGTACAGCAAAATCCTGTCGAACGCGCCGATGGCCTGCGCATGGTCCAGGTAACGCAGCAGCGTGTCTTTCGCCTCATAGCGGCCGTTGGCGTCCATGGTATAACGTACGGGGCCGTGCGGCGTATGCAGGTCTTTCACTGCTTCGTGTATCTCGGTAAGCCGCGCACTGTCGAAGGCCAGCATTTCTTCCTGCGTGCCCGGGTATCCCGTTTTGATCTTGATCACGAAATAACCGGCTTTCACCGCGTTCACCACATCTTCCACCGGCATGTTGTAAGATACCTGGAACATCACGGCAATGCGGTCGTTGCGGTGCCGCAGCGCTTCACGGTAAGGTCCGGGGATCATTTCATCAAAACGCTGCAGGCCGTTTTCCCGCGCGTAAAGCAGCCATGCGGCATTGTCCACGCTTACCAGCGAATTCAGGATGAAATTGATATGTATATCCGGTTTACCGGTAATGCGCCCCGCCGCGGCTGTGACCTGCGGCAATAACTCTTCCAGCAAGCCGGGGGGCGTGGTGAAAGGTATCTGCTTCATCAGCGCCAGCGCTTCTTCGGTGAGCGCGAACATCTTTTCATTCCCGGTCTGTTCCGGGTGTGCGGCAAAGAAGTCCGCATCGCCGTACAGCACGCTCTGCGTGGCCAGGCCAATGGCGGAATGCCCATTGGAGGAAGTGATGCGGCTGACGGCCTGCCAGAGTTCCGTGAGATAGTTGCCTTTGAAGCCAAAGGGGCGGATGAGTGGTTCCCGTTCCGCAACCGCGGCTGTGTGTTGAATTTTAATACCGGAGAGCATGGAATCTTTTAATTTTCCCGGAAGCCGGGATGCATGGGCAAACAATATACGGAACAGGAGGGCAATAATACAAGCGGGGCATAAAAATTATACCTGCCCCGCCCTCCATCAATACGCATGGCAATTTCACCGCCTTACATTGACGTTTATGCCCCCCTCCCGGGTTGCCTGCCGGCGTTAGCTTTGCAATACATTGGAATTAGCCGGTGCAGGAGGCGCCAGGGCTATGCGGTGGCGCAGCGAAGCATTAGCACACCCTCACTAAGATGGAGCAGGGTCATAGCAGGTGGGTGACGAAGCAATCTAAGAGCTCACATTATGAGCAGCAGCAGAACCATGCGGGTGAGCTGCGGTGCAATCTAACAACCCGTCATTGCGAGGAGGAGCAAGGCCATTGCGGGTGGGCGACGAAGCAATCTCCAACATTGAGGTAGATAGTCTATCAGCAGGAGATTGCTTCGTCGCGGCTCCGCACAAAACCCTCCGCAGCTCCTCGCAATGACGGGCTTTGCTGGGCAACCACAATTTGCTGATCAACGAAGAGCTTACTCGTCAACGACAGTTTTTGCCGATCAACGAAGGGCTTACTCGTCAACGACAGTTTTTGCCGAACAACAAAAGGCTTTGTTGGCCAATAACGGGCTAACTTATCAACGACAGTTTTGTTGGTCAATAGCGGGCTTTGCCGGTCACAAACGTTTTACCTGTCAACAACGATTCTGCAGGTCAACATTGATATCACCATTAAACATATCAAAACATGGGAAAGTTATCCGTATTCAATTTCCTGACGCTGAACGGCTATTATGAAGGGAAAGACAAAGGCGATATCAGCTGGCATACGCACCAGCCCGGCGGAGAAGAAGGCGAATACGCCGCGGAAGGCGCAGGCTCCGGCAGTACGCTGATTTTCGGAAGAGTAACCTATGAAATGATGGCCGGCTGGTGGCCCACGCCCATGGCCATAGAAACGATGCCCGATATTGCAAAGGGCATGAATGAATCGGAAAAGATCGTTTTTTCCCGCACGCTCACGAAAGCGGACTGGCAAAATACGAGGATCGTAAAGGACGATATCGGCGGAGAGATCAGGAAGCTGAAGAAAAATAAAGACCTCACCATACTGGGCAGCGGCAGCATTGTAACACAGCTGGCGGAACTGGGGCTGATAGATGTATACCAGTTCATGATAGACCCCGTGGCCCTCGGCGCCGGCAACGCCATTTTTAACGGCATGAAAAAGAAGCTGGATCTGAAGCTGACCGATTCCCGCATCTTCAAAAGCGGGGTGGTACTGCTCACCTATGCGCCGGCCTGATTGATCCTGGAATGACCATCCCCGGTACTTTTTTCACAAAATGCCGGATTTCCGGCAGGGTATCTGTAATTTCCGGGTACAAATTCCCCGTATGAAACTACCACCGGTATTGGCTTTCATTGCCATGGCCTGCTGCGCCGTACCCGCTGCCGCGCAATCTATCCTGCCATCCCGCTACATCGCCCGCATCACCGGCGATTCCTTGATCATTATCTCCGGCACCACCCAGCGCTTCACGGTAGATTCCCCGGAAGACCAGGGCCCTGTTCCCACCAGCATCGATGTATCACAGCTCGGTTATTACACTGGCCCTGCGCTGAGAACATCCCTGCGGAAAATAGGCGTTGGCATTCCCTCTTATAAAGCGCTCAGGAATGGAGCAGAGCAAAAAGAAGGGCCTGCAAGAGCGGGAGATATCCTGGTCGTTACCATAGCCAATTATAATATTGAAAAAAGATACAAGGTCGGTGAGCAGCAGATGGCCCTGGGCGGAGAACTGGAGATCATACAACCCGGGTTTACCGCTGGCGCCCGGCCCCGCCGGCTGGAAATGAAATTCAGCGCGGGGCAGCGCAGCCCCAATGTGGCAATACGTATACAATTACCCGCAGCCATTAATGCGTCCCTGCAGAACACCCGGGTGAATGTGATCGGCCGTGGCTTTGTGCGGCTGGACAGCCTGCACCTGCAATCCATCGGGCACACCGGCACCGCTTATTCTTATTCCAAAACAGGTGAAGCCTCCATAACAAAAGCGGCAGACGGTTCATCCATCCTCACCCTCCGGAACCTGGACCTCCGGCCGGATAACGGCACGGACGTAGCGCTGATTTTTAATGACGTAAGTTTCCCCCGGCCCGGGCAATTCACTGTAAAAGCGGAATACACCACCTCGCAGCCCGCCGTGCTCACCAGCGCGCCGGCAACCGCCGCTATCAGCGTATCCCGCAGCATCAGCGATTTCGGGCGGGAACCTTTGAAAACAAAGACCTATGCCGAAACGCCGGAATTATATACCAGCGCCACTTTCCGCTGGACGCCCACCGGCAGCGGAGAAGAAACCCGGCTGCTGCAGTCCGTGGATAACGGCAGGAAATGGTCTGTGGCCAAAGCCCTCATCAAAGACGGCAGCGCCACGGTAACGGGCCTCAAACCCGGCTTGCTGTACACTTTCAGGCTGGATGTAAAAGGCCGCGGCCTTTCCAATACGGCAAGATTTTTCAGCGGGAAAATGGACATCAGCCGGTTCCATCCATCCGGCGGCGATCATACCGCCATCATCAACGAAGCGATCGATTCCCTGCACAGGCTCGGCGGCGGCACGCTGCTGTTCAGCAAAGGCGAATATTTTGTGCGCACCGTTCATCTTAAATCCAATGTATACCTGTATGTAGATAAAGACGCCGTGATCAAAGCCCTCAAAGGCGGCGACGCGCCTGAGCCCACCTGGTTCAGTGATAAACAATACCGCTCCGGCACTTCTCCCACCGATCCCGGCCCTTACGCCGATCCCGAAAACTGGCTCACCAAGCAGGATGTAGGGCATCATTATTTCAACAACGCCATGTTCTCCGGCCAGCGCCTGGACAATATCAAGATCATTGGCAACGGCCTGATCACCGGCAACGGGAATCTCGTGAACAGCGACAAAGTGATGAACAATGCGCCTGGCAACCGCTGCGACAAAATGTTCTCCCTGAAGCTCTGCACCAACCTGGAGATCGCCGGCATACCGCGCAAGGAAGACCTCTGGTACGATGCGGAAAAAGACGAGCCGTATTACGTAACAGCAGGCGGAAAGGACTTTAATACGGACAATATGCTGAAGATCGAGCGGGGCGGCCACTTCGTGCTGCTGGCTACAGGCACGGACAATATACATGTGCACGATACCTATTTCGGGAAATACAGCACCGGCAATGCCCGCGACATCTACGACTTCATGGCCTGCAACTACGTGGAGGCCGTTAATATCTATTCAAAAGTAAGCTCGGACGATATTGTGAAACCGGGCTCCGATTGTTCCCTCGGCTTCACGCGCCCCGCTACGCATTACCGTGTGCGCAACATCATCGGCGATACCAACTGCAACCTTTTCCAGATCGGCTCTGAAACTGCTGATGATATTACCGGCCTCTGCGTGGACAACATTTACGTGCTGGGCGCCAACAAAGCAGGGTTTTCGATCTCCACGAACGATGGCGGGCATATCAAAGATGTTCATCTCAACTGCGGCCACACCGGCCCGCTGCATGCCCGTTCCAAAATGCTGCGCACCACCGCGCCCTTTTTTATTTCGATCTCCAACCGCGGGCGCGTAACAGGCTCCGTCGCCGGCAAATATTCCTTCACCGAAAGCGGCAAAACGCGTAACGAGCTGCTCGTGAAAAATGTGAACATCGGGCGGGTGGAAAACATCATTATCAACGGTGTCGACATTTCGGAAGTATACAGCGGCAGCTCCTACAATGGCAAACGCTGGAAACCGTACGACGGCACGCAGCGCCGCTCCACCTCCATCGTCGCGGGTTACAGCCTGCCGGAATCTTCCGCGGTGGAAGGCGGCCTCGATTTCCGCCTGCCGGACGGGCGGCATACCGGTTATATTCAAAACGTGCAGTTCACAGACGTACATATTACCGACATGGGAGCCAACCCCGCTGAAGACGCCAAAGCCGCGCCGCCTGAACTGGGCGTTGGCCAATATAATGTGTGCAACCTCAAAACACAGCCTTCTTACGGG
>CBFHAF010000384.1:0-5211 GCA_965653435.1 uncultured Chitinophaga sp. | reverse complement strand
TATTGCACAAGGCGTTCGATCAGCTCGTCGGACCCGGCCGTTGGTTGCCGCAGGGCGCGCTCGGTACGTTCCCGGTCCGCTTCCCGTCATCGGAGGATCCGGGAGACGATGGCTGGCATATCGACGTGAGTTTCCCGGGCGAAGACCCCGGTAATTTTTTCAGCTGGCGCTCCAATGCCGCCTCCCGAGGCCGGGCTTTGCTGATGCTGTTCCTTTTCTCCGATGTATCGGAAGATGACGCGCCTACCCGCATCAGGGTCGGCTCCCACCAGGCCGTGGGAAAATTATTGCTGCCCTATGGCGAAGACGGGCTCTCTTTTATGGAGCTCGCCCAGGCGGCCACCGCCGCCACGGAAGGCGCCGCTACCGCGCTGGCCACAGGGAATGCGGGCGACGTATACCTCTGCCACCCCTTCCTGCTGCATGCCGCGCAACCGCACCATGGTAAAAACCCGCGGTTCATGGCGCAGCCGCCGCTTTTCCCTAAAGGCGACCTCCCGGCGGACTCCCCCGTGCTGCAAGCCATAACAGGGTAATTTTACCGCTGTTTTGGGTAATATTTCCGAATTCCGCATCCCGGCAGTTGGCTACCTTCATTGGCATAAAAACTGATCTGTATGCGCCTGCTCCTTATCCTCCTGCTCTGCACCTCCATGGCCGCCGCACAGGAACGCTTCCAGCCCGCCTGGCCCTCGCTGGAACAATATTCCACGCCCGAATGGTTCCGCGATGCGAAATTCGGCATATTCATCCACTGGGGCGTTTACGCGGTGCCCGCTTTCGGCAATGAATGGTATCCCCGCAATGTGTACCGCAAAGACTCCAGGGAGTACAAACACCACGTGGAAAAATACGGCCCGCTGGACAAATTCGGCTACAAGGATTTCATCCCGATGTTCAAAGCGGAAAAGTTCGACGCCAACGCCTGGGCTGAGCTCTTCAAACAATCCGGCGCCAGGTACGTTGTGCCCGTAGCAGAGCATCACGACGGCTTCGCCATGTACAATACCGCGCTCTCCAAATGGAATGCCGTGGAAATGGGCCCTAAAAGAGACATCATCGGCGAGCTGGCTGCCGCCATCCGCAAGCAGGGGCTTGTTTTCGGGCTGTCGTCCCACCGCATCGAGCACTGGTGGTTCATGAACGGCGGAAAGAAGTTCAATTCCGATGTGAACGATCCCAAATACGCGGACTTCTATGGCCCGGCCCACGAAGAGACCGAAACCATGAGCCCCGAGTTCATGAACGACTGGCTGATGCGCTGCACCGAGCTCGTGGAAAAATACCAGCCCCAGCTCTTCTGGTTCGACTGGTGGATCGAGCAGCCCGCGCTGGAACCCTGGCGGAAAAGCTTCGCCGCATACTATTACAACAAAGGCCTCGAATGGAAAAAAGGCGTGGTGATCAACTATAAGCACGACATCGCCTTCAAGCCCAAGGCAGCCGTGCTGGACCTCGAACGCGGCAAGCTGGACGAGCTGCGCCAGCTCCCCTGGCAAACGGACGATGCGCTGGGTAATAAGTCATGGGGCTACACGATCGACAATGATTTTAAATCACCGCAATACATCATCACCAACCTGGTGGATATTGTAAGCAAGAACGGCAACCTCCTGCTCAACATCGGCCCCCGGCCGGACGGCACCATCACCGAACAGGAAACGGCCGTGCTGCAGGCCACCGGCAAATGGCTGGCCATCAACGGCGAAAGCATCTACAACACCCGCCCCTGGAAGATCTCCGGCGAAGGCCCCACCAAATCCGCCAAGGGCCCCTTCGCCGATCAGAAAGAAGCATTCACCGCCAAAGACGTCCGCTTCACTGCAAAAGGCGACACGCTGTATATGATCACGCTGGGTATTCCTACGACCCCTGTTTCCGTGAAAGCGCTGGCTGCCGGCAACGGCAACATTGCGGGCATTACCCTCCTGGGCAGCAACGAAACGGTCCGCTGGAAACAACAGCCGGGGCAGCTGGTCATCCAGCCCTCAACGGCTTATCCTGCGGAACACGCAGCTGCATACAGGATCATATTCCGGTAGAGCGGGATGGAAACTAATTATACAGGAACAATGAAATACACACGCCGCCGGGAATTGGAAACATCCCGGCGGCTTTTTTTTAATGGTTATCCGCCTGGCTGCAGCCTGCCATTGCGGGAATGCTCGTCATTGTGAGAATACCCGTGATCGTGATTGTGAGAATGCCCGTTGCTGTGAAAGCGTTCGTCATTGTGAGAAAGGCCGTCGTTGCGAAAGCGATCGTCATTGCGAAAGCACTCGTCATTGCGAGGAGCACTCGTCATTGCGAGGAGCAGCGGGGATTTGCGCGGGGCGCGACGAAGCAATCTCCCGCGATATTGGGGTATACCCATTCAATGCAGGAGATTGCTTCCTCGCCCCACCCGCTTTGGCTCCGCTGCTCCTCGCAATGACGGGCCTTTTGGGCAGGGATGGGCTGGGTTTCCCACAATGACGTGTAGTTCGGGCAGTGATAGGCTGTTCCC
This sequence comes from uncultured Chitinophaga sp., assembly GCA_965653435.1. Lineage (GTDB taxonomy): Bacteria > Bacteroidota > Bacteroidia > Chitinophagales > Chitinophagaceae > Chitinophaga. The sequence continues at coordinate 2,705 of CBFHAF010000384.1, read as the reverse complement.
CGCAATGACGTATAGTTCAGACAGCGAGGACTGCTTTCCGCAATGAGTGCAATCCGGGCGTTGATGGACTGTTCCCCGCAATCACGGGGCTTAATTATACCGAGAATGACCCGTCAGGAAACACGGATTTACAATACTGCTGGGGAGTTTTACCGGTATGTTTTTTAAATATCCTGTGGAAAGAAGTATAATCGCTGAACCCGCTTGCAAAGCAGATCTCCTTGATGGAACGCCTGCCCTCCATCAGCAATTTGCAGGCAAACCCCACTCTCACCTCGCTCAGGAATTGCAGGTAGGTTTTACCCGTTTTTGTTTTGAAATACCGGCAGAAGGAATTTTCGCCCATCGCTGCAATGCCTGCCACTTCAGCAAGCGGCAGCGGGTCCTGGAAGTTCCGGAAGATATGGTCGAATACGCGGTTGATGCGGTCGCTTCCCGTTCTGCGCTCCAGGTCGGGCCTGAAGCCGGGGGAAGCCAGTTCGGTTACATTGGCGTTGGCAGATAATTTCGCCAGGCAACGCAACAGCGCGATGATCCGTTCGATGCCGTCCGTTTCCATCAGCAGGTTTATTTCCGCTACGATACCACCTGCCGCATGCTCCGGCACATGCAGGCCTCTTTTGGCGCGCTGCACTACATCTCGCAGGGCCGCAGCTTCAGGGATATCAAGAAATCCCCCGCCCAGGCAGGTCTCTTTAAAATGGATCACGGTGGAATAAGGCACATCGCTGTCTTCTCCGCTCCCGCTCTCGTACCGCCAGAAATGCGGCAGGTTGGCGCCCACCAGCACAATGTCCCCCTTGGAGAACGGCCGGATGTCGTCGCCCACGAACTGCATGCCATGGCCTTTCTGGAACCATATCAGTTCCAGCTCGTCGTGGTAATGCCAGCTGCTGTTGATGTTCGGCAGCATGTCGCGGCGGGCGCTGAATGAATGTATTTCCCGGGTCGGCACTTTTAAGAGGGCTGGCTTCATACGGGTTGTTTTAACGTGGATCGCAATTATATCACTTGCTGAAATACTCATGCATGAACAGCAGCTGGTACAACACGGCGTTGCTCCAGTAGTTCCAGTTGTGCGCACCCGGCCGTGCGATGAAGTCGTGCGGGATGTTCCGGTATTGCAGCTGCTCGTGCAGGTTCAGGTTCACTTTGTAAAAAAAATCGTCGTAGCCGCAGTCTACCAGCAAAGCAAGACTGTTCGGCGTGAGCAGGTGCAGCTGGTTGATGACGGTGTGCGATTCCCAGCGCCCGGGCTCTTTTGCATAGGGGCCGAGGCGTTTGGCCATGTCCCAGTTATTGGGAAAAGGCCTGATGTCCACCCCGCCGCTCATGCTGCCGGCGGCGCCGTATACATCCTGGTGGCGGATGGCCAGGTACAGCGCGCCATGGCCGCCCATGCTCAAACCTGTGATGGCGCGGCCTTTCCGGTCGCGGATGGTTTTGTAATGTTCGTCTATCCAGCTCACCAGTTCTTTGGACACATAAGTCTCATATTGATAAGAAGGATCTGCGGGGCTGTTCCAATACCAGCTGCTGAAGCCGCCATCGGGGCAAACGATCAGCATGTTCAGCCGGTCCGCCTGCTGCTGGATGCCCTTCACTTTGGTCACCCAATCCGCATAATTGCCGCTGTAACCATGCAGGAGATATACCACGGGCAGCGCTTTGCTGCCGTCGTAGCCTGCGGGTTTTATCACTACGGCCTTGATGGTCTTTTTCATGGCCTGGCTGTAGGTATCAACGGTGTCTACCGAAGCGGCCAGCACTGCCTGCGCCTGCAGGATAAGGAGTAATGCCAGTAAACGGAAAGCCTTTTTCCGGAAATTTTTCATTGACGGGATTTGATGGTTCTGACCATCAAGATACGCAAATCAGGGAATGACCGCAATGTTGTCGTCCGGGTTATCGTCAGGAATATATCCGTACGGGTCTATGGCGGCCGCGGCGGGCTTTTGGTCCAGCAGCAGGGTAAGCGTGGAACCTTTTCCGCTGAAACGGTGCATCTTTTCATAAAAAGGCTTTCCCAGCGGCTCCGAACTGGCAAATATGCCGATGGGGAGCAGATCGTTAGCAGCCCCGCCGTTCCTGAGGGTGTTCGCTTTCAGCACGAGCCTGAATTTTCCATTCACCGGCTCGCAACTCACGACGCTGATGCCCAGCGAATAGGTGACCACTTCCTCCAGGCAGGTATGGATCAGCTGCCTTTCATCCGGCGTGGCGTCCATGGATAATTCCCGGAGCAGCTCTTCCGCGCGGCTGGCTTTCGCGGCCAGGGCGCGGCGAAGGGCGGCGTTCACCCGTTCTTCCCCGAGGGCCTCTTTCAGCCTGTACATGGCCAGCCCGCCTTTCTGGTAAGCCACATGCGGCTCACCGTCTGTTTGCGCCAGCGGCAGCTCATTGCCGGAGAAACCGCGCACATGCATATACCAGCGGTTGTCCGCCAGCAGGTAACGGCGCAGGTGCATTTTGCCCCGTGAGCGTTCCAGCACCATGGCCTCCGTATACTTTGCGAGCGATTCCGTCAGGAACTTGGAGCCTGCCGTATCAGCGGGCACCAGCTGCATGGCCCACCATTGATGGGATACTTCATGCGCAGTGGTGGCATAGGCAAAATCAACTTTCCCCGTATCGCTGAAATCGCCTTTGAAGTTCAGGCGTTCGGCGGCGAATATCACACCGGGGTACGCCGTAGCGGCGCCCCT
>CBFHAF010000383.1:0-5249 GCA_965653435.1 uncultured Chitinophaga sp. | reverse complement strand
ACCCGGTATAGCCGTTCACGTTATCAATCTATCAATGTCATGATAATGTCATCGGACTGAATGGCTTCCGGCGGAAGCGGGCCGCCCTTGCTGCGGGTTTCATCAACGGGAAAAGGGCCGGTCTATGCTTTCAGACGGGTTGTTCATGGCGGAGAGGATATGCTCCCGGAAGGCATTTTTTTCTGTCATGCCTGCATCACTTTTCCGCGGCCTGTAACCCGGTTGCATTCCCCGGGTATTATCTTGTGCGTGTTAAGCTGCTTTTATTAATTCTTTATTGTTTTTTGTATGAATCCGCGCTGCGCTGCGAATGATATCTCCATGCATATTTACGACCGATGATATAAGGCCCCGGCGGGCTGATAAGACTTTTATATGAATAGCCGCTACTCTTAATTGTTTGAACGTACTACCCGTAACGCGTAAACGAAAATCAACCTCTTTACATCGCAGAAAGCAGCCAATACGGGCGTATCCACATTGGGTACGCCCTTTTTATTTTTACCGGCGGCGAAAGGCAGAATGTATTACATTTATCGTCTCTAAAAACCCTTGAACTTATGAAGATCAGGATCATTTTCTTGATGCTTGCCGGGCTTGCCTGCACTGCCGCCCGGGCCCAGAAAGTAACACTGGCAGGCGGGAAGATCGCCGCTATCAAAGGCATAGATACTTTTAATATGGTGTTCGACTACAGCAAGATGACCGTGGGCGACCAGGGCCGCGAAGCCAACTATGTGAAAAAGAAACGCGCGGATGCAGAGAAAAGGTCGCTGGGCTCCGCAAATGCCTGGGAAGAAGGCTGGTACAACGACCGTACGGCGCACTACGAGCCAAGGTTCCTCGCGGAGTTCGTCAAACAATCCGAAAAAACGACCGGCAGCTACCCTGGCGCCCGTTACCAGCTGATCTTCAGGACCAAACATCTTGAGCCCGGCGGGGCTATCACCGGCAGAACCCCTAAGCTGGACGCGGAAGTCTGGATCGTGGAGGCCGCCGCTCCCACCAAAGCACTTGTGAAGCTCCGGGTGGAAGACGCCCCGGGCAACGGCGCGCTGGGCGATATTGCGTCCGGCATCAGGATAGGGGAGGCCTATGCCAAAGCCGGCAAGGAACTGGGCGCATTCATCCTGAAGGAAACAAAATAAATTCTGCTTAAGATACAGGCTAAAAGTCCGGCCGGTCCAACCGGGCGGCCTTTCTGATTTAAATGCCCCGTCATTGCGGGGAGCGGCGGGGAGGTTCGTGCAGGAGCTCGGCGAAGCAATCCCCGGCGTAATGCCGTGCGTATCCGTTCAATGAAGAGATTGTTTCACCGTCCTGCCCGCTTGGGGGCTCCCTGCAATGACGGGCTTTTTCCTTACCGTGGTCTTAACATGGAGGTAACCATTTTAATTTATATTTATCCTATGAAAAGTATCACGGTATTTTGTGCGTCGAGCCCGGGTTTCAGCGGGGTGTATATGGAACAGGCTTACCTTGTCGGTAAAACGCTGGCGGAGAAAGGCATCCGCCTGGTATATGGCGGCGCGAATGTGGGATTGATGGGCGCCGTGGCCGATGGCGCGCTGGAAGCAGGAGGGGAGGTGACCGGTGTGTTGCCGGATTTTTTACGGGCAAAAGAGATTGCCCACCGGGGCCTTACCGAGCTGATCCTGGTGGAAACCATGCACGAGCGCAAAACGAAGATGAACGAGCTTTGCGACGGCGTGATCGCCCTGCCGGGAGGTTACGGCACCCTGGAAGAGCTCTTCGAAATGATCACCTGGGCGCAGCTGGGCCTTCACCAGAAGCCTATTGCCCTGCTGAACACCAACGGGTACTACGACCACCTGGTGCAGCTGTTGCAGCATATGACGGATGAAGGCCTCCTGAAAGCGGAGAATCAGCGTATGCTGCTCACCGGTACAGACATCCTCACGGTGCTGGAACAGATGCGGCAATACACGCCGCCGCTGGTGGGCAAATGGATCACGGAAGAAGAAGTATAGCGCTAAGCTGCATCCACCGGAGCGTGCTGCTCCGCCGTTTGCCGCAGCTGGCTGCGGATCTTCTCCCGGTGCATCGTGCCCCATTCCCGGAGAGAGTTCACTACGGCGCCCAGCGTATTGCTGTAATCGGTCAGTTCGTATTCAATGACCACCGGGGTGGTATTATGCACTTTGCGGAGCACAAAACCGTTCAGTTCCAGCTCTTTCAGCTCATGGCTCAGCACCTTGGCCGCAATGCCTTTCACTGTTTTCTGCAGCTCGTTGAACCGTTTATTCCCCGAGCTCAGCGCCACGATAATGGGCAGCTTCCATTTCCCGTGCAAAACATACAATGCATCCTGCACCGCGCTCAAAGCTGAACAGGTTTCCCATTCTGCTGAAATTGTTTGTAACTTTAACATATATACTGTTGTTAACTAACCTGCATGTAAGCGCTTACCTTTAGGTAACTACTTACCAAGCGTAAGCAAATGTACATAAGTTTGCATTCCTTTTTAAAACCAAACACACAACATGAAAAAGATTACCTGCTTCGTTTTGCTCCTGGCAGTTTCACTCAGCACTTTTGCTCAGAACTGGAAGTCGGACAAAGCGCATTCCCAGTTGAAATTCGACGTGCAACACATGGGTATTTCCACTGTTTCCGGCGAGTTTAAAGATTTTACCGCTACTATCTCCGCTACCAAGGCCGATTTCAGCGACGCGACCTTTAACCTCACCGCTCAGGCCGGCTCTATCAACACCGGCATCGAACAGCGCGACAATCACCTGAAAAGCCCGGATTTCTTTGACGCGGCCACCAACAGCACCCTTACTTTCAAGAGCACTTCGCTGGAAAAGACCGGTGAGAACAAATACCGGGTTACCGGCGACCTTACCCTGCACGGCGTTACCAAGCCCGTAACCCTCGATCTCTGGTACCGCGGCACCATCGAGAACCCGATGAGCAAGAAGCCTGTAGCAGGTTTCCGCGCCACCGGCACCATCAAACGCTCCGATTTCGGCATCGGCGCTAAATTTGCAGCCCCCATGCTGAGCGACGAAATTGCCATCACCGCAGACGGCGAGTTCGGCAAAGAATAGCCTCCGGCAAATGCAAGACATGATTTTAAGAGGCTGGCCATTTTTTGGCCAGCCTCTTATAGTATTTTAACCTTTCCTCTTTCCCCGCTCTCCTCCGCCTCTCCTCCGTCTCTCCTCCGTCCATCTTCCGACTAAGATAGCACCCAGGCCTGTGTTAAAATACCATGCAAAAGCAGCGCAGCTGAGCGGAGCGGCACCTGTTCCGGAACCTGGCTTTTCCACTTCCTGGAATATTTTTATGTATAGTCTATAGATTTGGTAGGATAATAAATATTTCTCCCTATCTTTGCATTACAATACCTGTTTATTCAAGTCACACCAACCTTAAAAAAAGAACACATGCGTACCAGTAACCGATATGCAGACTTTCCGCCCCTCAGCTACGACATCCGCCGTACCAAACCGCTGGACAACACCCGCATCAAACCTATTTCCGCAGGCTATACCCTGCCGCTGTTCACCCTGCACAAAGACGATTTCGTGGTCCCTTTCCGGTTCCTGGATCGTGAAAGCAGCTACATTGTAGGCAGTGAGCTGCTGAACCAGCCGCTGGTACTGGCATTCTTCTCCGTTCATTGGAACGGGTACGGGGAAAAACACATTAAAGCGTTGCAGGACCTGTATGCTGATATACAGGTAATGGGAGGGCAGTTGCTGGTCGTATCGGCAGATGGCCGTAAAGAACTGGAAGAAGTGGTGGCGAAGTACGGCACCACTTTCCCGCTGGCGCAGGACCGCGGCCACCAGATCGCGCGCAGCGCCGGTATTTATGCCGAAACGGACCCCTTATGGGACCGACTGTCCGGCTTCGAAGAAAATGCGCCCCTGCCGGCCATTTACGTAATAGGCCAGAGCCAGCGCATTACCTACGACTTTACCGATCATTATTTCGACCGCAGCATCAACCGCCGCGAACTGCTGTCTGAGGTATATACAGCGGGCCAGGCCCAGGCCCTGAGCCGGGCCATTGCCTAAGCCTTTCCCTACAGGTAAGGTTTCATTTCGTCTTCAATATTCTTGCGGAGGTCCATCAGCCGGTGGGCGTATTCCTCCATGCTCCGGTCGTGGTCCGTTTGAGGCACCCATTTGGGAATGGGCACGGTTTTGCCATGTTCATCTATTGCTGCGAACACCATGATGCAGTGGGTGGTTTTCACTTTCTCCCTCTGCCGCGGGCTGCCGGCGAATACATGGATGGAAATATGCATGCTGGTATTGCCGGTGTAAATAATGGAGGCTGATATCTCCACCAGGTCGCCGATGGCGATGGGTTTATAGAAGCGGATACCGCCCACGTAAACAGTTACACAGTATTGCCCGCTCCAGTTGGCCGCACAGGTAAAGCCCGCCTGGTCTATCCATTTCATCACGGAGCCCCCGTGAACTTTCCCTCCGAAATTAACGTCTGAAGGCTCTGCCAGGAAGCGGAGGGTGACGGTGTGTTGCGGATGTTCCATTATCAGGATTTAAAGAGTTTCAATAATATTATCTCGCCGCGCTTCTCCGCTGCTTTCTCCACAGCCATGGCGCCACGGGATGCGCGTCTTGCCAGAGCCCTTTCCGCGCGGCTTTCGCTTCAGTTTGCGCCAGCGCCATTTCCCGGCTTTTGTTGAACTGCGTGTACTGCCAGGCATACCCGGCTTTTACCAGTTGCAGGTTGAGGCTGGCTCCGCCGGGAAGATATACTTCCGCTACCACGCGGCGGTATTGATCCAGGCTTTGTTTGCGCGCCGTTACCACCTTGCCGAAGCAGAGGGACGATGTGTACTGCCGGGCTTTTTCACCGAACGCCTGCCCCTTTTCCGGGCTATCCACGCCAAACAGCCTGATGCGCACTGCTTTGCCATTCACCAGCATTTCGATCGTATCCCCGTCTTTCACCGCCGTCACCTTCCCGGTATAGGTCTGTGCCCTGGTGATGATACTGCCCAGGACCAGCATGAGTACTAATAATTTGCGCATGCTGCAAGATTAAAAATTTCCTTGGATATTCCCCCTCGTTTATTATTTTTATGCAAACGTTTGCATTACCTTTCACGTTTACAGCCAAAAACCGGAATCATGAGATCTACTCTTGAAAAATTGACTTCGGCGGTCTTCCTCGCGTTGCTACTGCCTCTCCTTTCCACTGCGCAATCCGCGTATCAAGCTGCGGATAGAGCGCGCTGTTCCACT
>CBFHAF010000382.1:0-5254 GCA_965653435.1 uncultured Chitinophaga sp. | reverse complement strand
CCCATACTATATTCCGGAATTAGTTAGCGAGGATGGGTATATCTATGACCCGTGGTATAAATTAGCAGATTTCTTGTTAAAGAAGGGAAAGAAGGATATGATTAAGCAGCTTGACTTGGTCTCAGGTTTTAATATCTTGAATACAAAATATTAAGTGCAAAACTCTATATTACAAATGACGTCATTGCTGTAGCAGCTTCCGTGGTTCTTATTCAAGAAAAGAATAAGCAAAAGGCCGTCTCTGAACAAGGACGGCCTTTCCTTTATCAGTGCGGAATTTGGGATATTTAAAACAAGCAGCGGATATTATAGCAAAAGAAGACCTTAATAGCACGATGAAGGGTGAACCCTCCAGATTTATATTTGCTGCTGAACAATTACAACTGAAAAAAGTATGGAAGTAATACCGGTTCGGGCAGTAAACTAATAGATACTGATCGATCTTTGGGCCAATGCCTTTTATACACTTTTTGAACTTGGTGGTGGTAGTATGTCCTTGGAGGTACGCGATTGTTGGATCAAATAAGAGAAACTTATTTGTATAAGCAGTTATTTTCTGATATCCTGAAAACGTTGAAGACCCCTCACGGAAGCTTTATAAACGGTTGAAAACCTGTGCCCCGTTTAGAGTCGAACTCTTAGGCCCGTTGCAGTCCACAAGATTTTAAGATAATATTTGAGTTGTAAAGATCAATACGAAAATTTATCCCTTAAGCTGGGTAAGCTAGATTAAGTCGTACCTTTAATTAGTAAACCAGTTCTTTAATTATTCTCATTGTCACAATTGTTTGCAAATTGTTTGCAAATTTTGAGCAAAAGCAAAAAAGGCCGCTAAAGCAGCCCTTTCAACAAATTGAAAATCAATTAGTGCGGATGATAGGACTCGAACCTACATGCCTCGCGGCACCAGATCCTAAGTGTGGCGTGTCTACCAATTTCACCACATCCGCTTTTTAAGGTCTGCAAAGGTATCGTTTTTTTATAATTATAAAAATTGCATGACAATCGCCCTTCCGGCCGGCCGCTTATCCCGGTCTTATTGCGATCGTATTGCGATGAACCCCTGGTCTAATCCCGGTCTAATTCCGATCTAATTCCGATGGCGCCACGTTGTAATTACGGAATAAAAGTGTTCAACCGGCGTTGAAGAACCGCAAAACCCCGCAAAACCCCTCAAAATCCCGCCATTTTACCCGCCCGCCTCCCCCAAAAACCGCCACAACGGCAGTATTCCATTTACTGGTCCTCTTTTTGTATTTTTGATACTGCATGGAAACTGTGACCGTTCAAAAATATAACCTCGACGAAGAGCAGGAGAAAAAAGAGATCGTCCGCCACTACCGCGCCCTTTTGCGCGCGCTCAAACCCCGTTTGAAAAAAGGTGACCGCGAGCTGGTACGCACCGCCTTCGAAATGGCTGCCGAAGCCCACCGCGATATGCGCCGCAAATCCGGCGAGCCCTATATTCTCCACCCCCTGGCCGTTGCCCAGATCACCGTGGAAGAAATAGGCCTCGGCGTGCGCTCCGCCATATGCGCCCTGCTGCACGATACCGTGGAAGACACAGAGGTGACCCTCGAAGACGTGGAGCGTGAATTCGGTTCCGAGATCGCCCATATCGTGGACGGTCTCACCAAGATCTCCACCGTGATCGACTCCAATACCAGCACCATGCAGGCGGAAAACTTCAAAAAGATCCTCCTCACCCTGGCAGACGATCCCCGTGTGATCCTCATCAAGCTGGCGGACAGGTTGCATAACATGCGCACGCTGGACAGCATGAGCCGGGAAAAACAGCTTAAAATATCCTCCGAAACCGTGTTCATCTACGCCCCGCTGGCCCACCGCCTTGGTCTGTATACCATCAAGAGCGAGCTGGAAGACCTGGCTATGAAGTACACCGAGCAGGACAAATACCGGGAGATCGCCCGCCGCCTGAAAGAGACCAAGCGCGAGCGCACCCGCTACATCAACGAATTCATCAAGCCTATCAAGGAAGTGCTGCAGGAAGAAGGCTTCCAGTTCGAGATATACGGCCGCCCGAAGTCCATCCATTCCATCTGGAACAAGATCAAGACCAAAGGCGTGCAGTTCGAGGAGGTGTACGACCTCTTCGCCATCCGCATCATCCTGGATTCCGCCCAGGAAAAGGAAAAAGCGGATTGCTGGAAGGTGTATTCCATCATTACCGACTTTTACCACCCCAGCCCCGAGCGAACCCGCGACTGGCTGAGCAATCCCAAAAGCAACGGCTACGAGGCCCTGCACGTGACCGTAATGGGCCCGAACGGGAAATGGGTGGAAGTGCAGATCCGCTCCAAACGTATGAACGACTACGCCGAAAAAGGCGTGGCCGCCCACTGGCGTTACAAAGAAGGGAATTCCACCGTACAGGAGTCCAAGTTCGAGCAGTGGTTCAGCCAGATCAGGGAAATACTGAACAGCCCCGATTCCAATACCCTGGACTTCCTGGCCGATTTCAAGAGCAATCTTTTTACCGAAGAGATCTATGTTTATACCCCTAAAGGGGACCTCAAGATATTGCCCGTAGGCTCCACCGCGCTGGATTTCGCCTATTCCATCCACAGCGCCGTGGGCAACAAATGCATCGGCGCGAAGGTGAACTACAAGCTGGTGCCGCTCAGCCACAAGCTGCGCAGCGGCGACCAGGTGGAGATCATCACCTCCAACAAGCAGAAACCTTCTGAAGACTGGCTGAATATCGTGCTCACGGCCAAAGCCAAAAGCAAGATCAAGGACGCGCTGAAAGAAGAGAAACGTAAAGTGGCCATGGACGGGAAGGAGCTGCTGGAGCGCAAGCTGGAGCATATAAAGGCGTCCGCCAGCCAGCACAACATCAACGAGCTGGTGCAGTTTTACAAGCAGCCAAGCCCGCTGGACCTGTATTACCAGGTGGCGGTCAAGAATATAGACCTGAAGGAGCTGAAGCAGTTCCATGTGCTGGGAGACAAGCTGGAGCCGCCCAAGCCGGTGAAAGCGCCCGAGCCCGTTGTGGAAGAGCCGCATCACAAGCAGCCTTCCAAAAAGGACGCGGAGCTGATCATTTTCGGGGAAAGCTCAGACAAGATCGCGTACAAGCTGGCCAACTGCTGCCGCCCCATCCCGGGAGACGACGTGTTCGGCTTCATTACCGCCAGCGAAGGCCTTAAGATACACCGCACCAATTGCCCCAATGCCGCGCAGCTGCTGGCCCACTACGGTCACCGCGTGGTAAAGACCAAATGGGTGAAAAACCGCGAGATCTCCTTCCTCACCGGCCTGAAGATAGTGGGGATGGACGATGTGGGCGTTATCCACAAGATCACCAATATCATCTCCGGCGAGCTCAGGATCAATATCGCCGGGCTTACGATCGAATCCAGGGAAGGGCTGTTCGAAGGGCTCATCAAGGTGTTCGTGCATGATAAAGACGAGCTGGACGAACTGGTGGAGCGCCTGAAGGGCCTGGACGGCATCCAGAGCATCAGCAGGCTGGAAGATTAAATATTCTCCAACATTTCATTCAATCGCCTTATTTTTGCCTCTTCTTTTAAACATAAAATCACATATCAACAATGGTAGATGTTCTGCTGGGGCTGCAATGGGGCGATGAAGGGAAAGGCAAGATCGTGGATTACTTCGCGGGTAAATATGACATTATCGCCCGTTTCCAGGGAGGCCCTAACGCGGGGCATACCTTGTATGTCAATGGCCAGAAAGTGGTATTGCATACCATCCCTTCCGGTGTTTTTCACACCAACACCCTGAACCTCATCGGCAACGGCGTGGTGCTGGACCCCGTTACTTTCAAGAAAGAATGCGAAAAAGTGAGCGCGCTGGGCATAGACCTCGGCAAAAACCTTTTTATCGCTGAAAAGACACATATCATTGTACCCAGCCACCGCGCGCTGGACAAGGCATCCGAGTTGTCTAAAGGCCAGGAGAAGATCGGCTCCACCCTCAAAGGCATCGGGCCTGCATATATGGACAAAACCGGCCGCAACGGCCTCCGTGTGGGAGACGTGCTGAACCCGGATTTCCAGGCTTCTTACGAAAAGCTCAAAACCAAGCACCTGCAACTGCTGGCCAATTATAATTTCAGCGAAGACATCGCCGAATGGGAAGCAGAATTTTGGGATGCCGTGGAATTCCTCCGCAAAATGAATATCGTGCGTGGCGAATACTGGCTGAACGAGCACCTCAAAGCCGGCAGGAAAGTGCTGGCGGAAGGCGCGCAGGGCAGCATGCTCGACGTGGATTTCGGCACCTATCCCTTCGTGACCTCTTCCAACACCATTTCAGCCGGCGTTTGCACCGGCCTGGGCCTCGCGCCCAAATGGATCCGCGAAGTGATCGGCGTTACCAAAGCATATTGCACCCGCGTAGGCGGCGGCCCGTTCCCGACCGAGCTGGAAGATGAAACCGGCGAAAAGCTGCGCCAGGCCGGCCACGAATTCGGCGCAACCACAGGCCGCCCGCGCCGCTGCGGGTGGATAGACCTCGTGGCGCTGGATTATACCTGCATGCTCAGCGGCGTTACCCAGCTGGTAATGACCAAAAGCGACGTGCTGGACGAATTCCCGACCGTGCAGGCCTGCACCGCATATGAGATTGAAGGCCAGCAGACTAGGGAAATGCCGTTCAATATCTGCGGCGTACCTATCAAACCGATACTCGAAAGTTTTCCCGGCTGGTCGGAGCCCACTGCAAAAAGTGACAGCTACAGTACATTACCTGTGGAAATGAAAAATTTCTTATCTTTTGTGGAAAGCTACCTGGGCGTGCCCGTACAATACGTGTCCAACGGCCCTGGCAGGGATCAGATACTCGAAAAGTAAAGTCAAAAAAATACTAAAAAAACAGTCAAAAAAAAATTTGGCGAATCAAAAAAACTGTTAAAACTTTACCTTAGAATCTAATAGTAACGTACCATTATGAAATCAAAATCTGATAAAGAAAAAGAGACTAAGAAACCTACTTCGCCTAAGACTGACAAAGCTTCTGAAAAGAAAACCAGTGCCAAGCCTAAGAAAGAAGTAGACGAGGATGAGGATGAAGATGAGGAGGAATCTCCCCGTAAGTCTGCTGCTTCTAAAAAATCAGATAAGCTTGCGGCTACATCCAAAAAGAAAGATGATGATGACGACGACGACGAGGATGACGACGATGACGCCCCTAAAAGAGGCCGTCCCGCCAAAGCCGGCGCCAAAAAGAAAAAAGACGACGATGATGACGATGATATAGACGACGATGA
>CBFHAF010000381.1:0-5264 GCA_965653435.1 uncultured Chitinophaga sp. | reverse complement strand
CGCCATGCAGCGCTCCGGCGAGCCGGGCAGCAACCAGTCCGAATTCTGGATAAGGGGCATTTCCACGTTCGGCGCCAATAGCGCGGCGCTTGTGCTGGTGGATGGTTTCGAGCGGCCCTTCAATGAAATAAACATCGAGGATATCGAATCGTTCTCCGTATTAAAAGACGCTTCCGCCACCGCAATCTACGGCTCAAGAGGCGCCAACGGCGTGATCCTCATCACCACGAAAAAAGGGAAAACGGGTAAGATAAACATAGACGGGAAGGTGGAGCACACCTACAGCACGCGCACACGTACGCCTAAGTTTGTGGACGGCAACCAATACGCAGCATTGGTCAATGAAGCCAAAATTACCAGGAACCAGGAGCCCGTCTATACCCCCAACGAACTGGAGATCCTTCGCCTCGGGCTGGACCCTGACCTGTACCCCAATGTGAACTGGCAGGACGAAATGCTGAAAAGCGGCGCGAACATCAACAGGGCGGCGCTGAACATCAACGGCGGCGCTACCATTGCACGGTTCTACGTTTCCGGCAGCTATGTGGACGAAGGCGGCATGTATAAATCAGACGCTTCGCTGAAGGAATATAAAACGAACGCCAACCTTTCCCGCTGGAACTACAGGGTGAACCTGGACCTGGATGTTACCAAAACCACTTTGTTCCGGATAGGGGTAGCGGGTTTCCTGGAAAAGAAAAATTACCCGGGGCTGAAAGACGACATCTGGTATTCCCTCGTGGGGCAGTCTCCCGTGTCCATCCCCAAAATGTATTCCAACGGGCTGGTGCCTGCCTATGGCACCGGCAACAAAACCAACCCCTGGGTGCTGGCCACGCAGACCGGTTACAGGGAATACTGGAGGAACAAGGCCGAGACCAATTTTGTGCTGGACCAGAAGCTGGACTTTATCACTCCCGGGCTGAAGCTTACCGGCCGCCTTGCATTCGACGCCAACAACGAGAACAATATCAACCGGAAAAAATGGCCCGAGCAATATAACGTCGAGAAAAGAAGGGACCGGAACGGCAACCTGGTGATGCACCGCATTTCTCCCGAATCGCTCATGTTCCAGGAAACCAGCGCCGCGGGCGAACGCGTGTCCGTATATGAACTGGAGCTGAGGTACAGCCGCGCATTTGCCGAAAGGCACAGGGTGGAAGGCCTGGCCAAATACTTCCAGCGCGAGCAGCGGCAAACGGTGAACCTGGGATCGGATATCATCAACGGCATCCCCCGCAGGAACCAGTCCGTATCCGGGCGTTTGATGTACGGTTACGACAACCGTTACCTGGCTGAGTTCAACTTCGGTTATACCGGTTCAGAGAATTTCAAGCCCGGCCACCAGTTCGGCTTTTTCCCCGCAGTTTCCGCCGCCTGGAATGTATCCGAAGAAAAATTCATCAAAGACAATTTCAGCTTCCTGGAATTCCTCAAGATCCGTTATTCCTACGGGGAAGTGGGCAACGACAACTTCGGCGGTAACCGCTTTGCTTACCTGAGCACGATAATAGCCGGAGACGGTTACAATTTCGGCGAAAGCATCAGCCCCAACGCCTACCCCGGCCTGTATTACCAGCAGGTGGCCTCCGAGCAGCTTACCTGGGAAGTAGCCCGCAAGCAGGACCTCGGCATCGAAATGAACCTGCGGAACCTGTTCTCCATAACGGTGGACCTGTTCAGGGAAAAAAGGGAAAAGATCTATAAACAAAGATCGCATCTGCCCGCCACGGTGGGCATTATCAGCCAGCCCTGGGCGAATGTGGGCGTCATGGAAAACCAGGGCTTCGACGCGCAATTCAACATGAACAGGAAAGTGAGGGACATAGACTTCACGATGAGAGGCAACATCACCTATTTTAAGAACAAGGTGATCGCCTTCGACGAAGAAGCCACCAACCTGCCCTACCGGATGACGCAGGGCTTCAGGCTCGACCAGGCGCGCGGCCTGATCGCGCAGGGATTGTTCAAAGATTATGATGAAATAAGGCACAGCCCCAAACAGATGTTCGGCTCCTACCAGCCCGGCGATATCAAATATAAAGATGTGAACGGCGACGGGATCATCAACGACGACGACATCGTGCCCATCGGCGCCTCCCGCGTGCCCAGCCTGATCTATGGCGTAGGCATGTCCGCCAGGTGGCGCGGCCTGGATTTCAACATCCACTTCCAGGGAGCGGGCAAATCATCTTACTTCATCAACGGCCCCAGCGTATACCCCTTTGCCGAAGGCGATTGGGGTAATATCCTCACCGATGTGGCCGTGCCGGGCAACAGGTGGATATCAAAAGACATCTCGGGAGACCCCGCAACGGAGAACCCGCAGGCCAAATACCCCAGGCTCAGCTACGGCGGCAATGCCAACAACTACCGGGCATCCACCCACTGGCTGCGCAACGGCGCCTACCTGCGCCTGAAAAATATCGAGCTGGGCTATACCCTGCCGCAGCGTATCACGAGGTGGGCGCACATCAACAGCGCCAGGTTCTACGTAATGGGTTACAACCTGATGGTCTGGGACCACCTGGACCTCTGGGACCCTGAGCTGGGCAGCGGCAACGGCATGAACTATCCGCCATCCAAAACGATCACCGGCGGGCTTACTATCAATTTTTAACCAAGGGGAAGTTTAATCCATCTAATGTTATGAACAAAACTATCGTGAATAAATGGTTGGAAACACCCGGGCAGCATACCGGCCATACCGGTTCCCGGGCAAAGCGGCTGCTGATCCCGTTTCTCTGCGCATTTACGGGCCTCCTGCTTTTGGGCTCCTGCAAGAAATACCTGGGCATGGACCACTACTTTAAAGACCGCCTGAATACCGACACGCTTTTTGCAAGAAAGGACTATTCGGAACAATGGCTGGCCAGCACCTACATCCACCTGCGCAGCGAAAATGCGGACGTTGCCAGCAAAGGCCTTACCCCTTTCAATTTCATCTCCGATGATATGTTCTTCGGGGACAGGGACGATAAATACCGCCGGTACAAGAACGGGGAATACGATGAAGGATGGGACCAGTCATCCTGGTCTTCCTGCTACCAGGGCATCCGCAAGGCATCCATCTTCATACATAATATCGACCGGAACCGCGAGATGTCTGCCGATGAGATTGTGGACAACAAGGCGCAGGCCCGTTTCCTCAGGGCATATTATTACTGGCTGCTGCTCAGGAAATACGGCCCCATTCCCATCGTTGCCGACGAAGGCGTTGATTACACCACGGAATATGAAAATCTCTCCCAGCCCAGGAACTCCTACGACGAATGCGTGGATTTCATTACAAAGGAACTGGCAACCGCCGCCAAAGACCTTCCCCTTCAACGCACCAACAGGGACGCAGCGCGGCCCACAAGGGGCGCCGCGCTTGCCGCGCGTGCAAAGGTGTATTTGTTCGGCGCAAGCCCGCTTTTCAACGGGAACCCTGAAATGGCCGACCTGGTGGACAACACCGGACGCCAGCTCATCTCCCAGACGTACGACGAAACCAAATGGGCCAAAGCCGCCGCGGCTGCCAAAGATGTGATAGACATGAACGTCTACAAGCTCTTCACCGCGCCTTTCAACGCCCAGGACCAGAGCGCCACACAGCCCAGAACGATCGTTCCGCCCTATCATCCGCTATATTCCGGCAATGCCTTTCCGCTGGGATGGAAAGACATTGATCCTTTCCAGTCCTACAGCCAGCTGTTCAACGGCGCATTAGCCTACAACGCCAACCCGGAAATCATTTTTTCCCGCGTTACCGAACAAAGCTCCGAAGGCATCGGCCAGATGGTACTGCACCAGATGCCTTATTCCTTAAAAGGCTGGAACACACACGGCATCACCCAGAAGCAGGCTGACGCCTATTATATGAACGACGGCGCCAACGTGCCGGTGAACCCTCGTGTAACAGGCTTTACAACAAACAACACCGACCACCGGCCGCTGCCCGAAAAGGTATCCCTGCAGTACGCCAACAGGGAGCCGCGTTTTTATGCCTCCGTGGCCTATAACGGGAGCATGTGGGAAAATACAAGCGCCAGGAAGCCGGAAGACAGGCATAAGCAGGTTTTCTATTACCGCGGCTACCCTGACGGCAAGCAGCCATCCTCCCCTGCATTCCATATCAGGACGGGAATGGGGATCAAAAAATATTACAACCCCTTCGACTCTTTTATGGAAGGCGGGTTCGTGGTGCCAAAGATCGAACCGGCGATCAGGTATGCGGAGATGCTGCTGATTTACGCGGAAGCGTTGAACGAACTGAACGGCACGCATACCATTCCCAACTACCAGGGCACCGGCAGCATTACCGTTGGCAGGAATGCCGCGGAGATCAGCAAATACCTCAGCCAGATACGCATCAGGGGAGGCGTGCCGGATTTCGACGCCGGTACTTATGCTTCAAAAGAGAACCTGCGGAAAGCTTTGAAAAGAGAGCGCCAGATCGAGCTGTTCGCCGAAGGGCACCGGTATTATGACCTGCGCCGCTGGAAAGATGCTCCCGTTGAAGAATCCACACCGGTGATGGGCTGCAATATGAACATGACGGAAGAGCAGCGGGACCTGTTCTATATCCCGGTGGCAGTACCTTCCATGCCTACCATCTTTGTGAAGAAGATGTACCTGTGGCCGATCTCGCACAGCGAGCTGAGAACGAACAGGAAACTGACTCAAAACCCCGGATGGACAACATTTAACTAAGATAATCACTACAAATATGAAGCACTTATATTATCTCGCAGGGTTATGCCTTTTCGTTGCCCTTGGCGCATGCAACAAGGAATGGGAAGATGAGCTTTTTACGAAATATGTAGCATTCGGCAAAAACGGCGTGGTGCAGGTGTATGTGAAATACAAGGAGCAGGGAGGGATGATCCCCGTTAAGATACCGCTCGTGCTGAGCGGCTCCACCGAAAACAATACCGACGTGCAGGTCACTATTGCCCTCGACAAGGATACGCTTTCCAACCTGAACTTCGACAGGTTCCGGCTCAGGGAAGACCTTTATTTCAAGGAACTTCCGGCTGACTATTACAGTATAAAATCATACACGGCCACCATTCCCAAAGGTGAAAGCACCGGTTACCTCACCCTCAACCTGACGCTGAACGGGATAGACCTGGTCAATAAATACATCCTGCCGCTGCAGATCGTTTCCACCTCCGTGTATTCACCTTCCGTGCTGAAGCATTATAAAAAATCGCTGATCAGCATCATCCCCTTCAACGATTTCTCAGGGAGATATTCCGTTGCCGGCGCGGTATGGGACA
>CBFHAF010000380.1:0-5276 GCA_965653435.1 uncultured Chitinophaga sp. | reverse complement strand
GTAGCAAAGATCGTTTACCAGATCATCTGCGGAAAAGGGGACCATCTCCCCCAGTTCGACGAGCAGCTGCGCCTGATCAGTGCCGTAAGCAAAAAAGAAGCCTGGAAGAAGGCCGTGCAGATCGGGGAGCAGGAGCAATATGCTTTCCGCAACCAGAAGCAGGAACTGGTGGAATGGCGCTTCATCAACGTGCCGGAGCTGAGCGCGCTGGATGAGCTGAAAGACGGTATGGAATTGTACTCCCGTGTGGAAGAACCCGAAAATGCGAACAGCTATGTGGCCCTGCTCCAGATGAAGGCCGCCCAGCTGCAATCGCAGAAATACTTTGAGCTGAATGTATAACCCGTAAAAAAAACATGTGGCTACACATCTGCTGAAAGAACAACAATTCCGCTGGACGTTCATCACCGGTGTCTGCGTATTCGTACAGATGCATGCGATCATCCTGCATCTGTGGCTGAAGATACCGATGCCGCTGGCCTGGGCAGACAGCGGGTTCCATAACAGCCTACTGGCCATCGCTGCTGCCTGCATCACGCAAATGCTGGCATATTACAGGCCGGTAAAAGGCAAGTATGTATTCGTGGCGCTGCTGACAGTAACGGTGAGCTTCATCTGGCTGGTGAGCGTATACTGGTCCCTGCGCAGCATTTTCGGCAGCATGACGGATTACATACTCTGGCTGAAAGATACGCTGCCCGTGCGGTTTGCACTAGGCTGGCTCATCATCACCGGCACCGGTTTTATCAGCTTCTTTTTATACGAAATGGATGAACACCGCCAGGCGCTTGCCCGCAAGGAAGCCGCGGAAAAGATGGCCAAGGAAGCGGAACTCTACAAGCTCCGCCAGCAGCTGCAGCCGCATTTCCTGTTCAACAGCCTTAATTCCATCAATGCGCTCGTTACCATCCGGCCCGAAGAAGCCCGGCAAATGATCCAGAAGCTGAGCGATTTCCTGAGAGGCACGCTGAAGAAGGAAGACCAGCTGTGGATAACTTTGAAAGAAGAGCTGCAATACCTCCAGCTATATCTCGATATTGAAAAGGTGCGCTTCCGCCACCGGCTCAGCACCCAGGTGGAGCAGAGCGACGAAGCCGCCGTTCTGCAGATACCGCCCATGCTTCTCCAGCCCGTAGTGGAGAATGCGATCAAGTTCGGGCTTTATGATACTACGGAAGCGATCACCATCGTGATCAAAGCCTGGCAGGAACACGGCCTCCTAGTGGTGTCCGTTTCCAATCCGTTCGACCCTTCCCTGCAGCAGCAAACCTGGCAGGGAACGGGTTTCGGGCTCAGCTCGATCAGCCGCAGGCTGTACCTGCTCTTTGCCCGGCAAGACCTGTTGGAAACACGCATAGAAGGAAATATTTTCACTACCCTGATCAAAGTACCGCAATTGCATGATAAAGACTATACTGATAGATGATGAGCCGCTGGCGCGCGAGCTGGTGAAAGAATACCTGCAGGCCTACCCGCAGATAGACGTGGTGGCCGAGTGCAACGACGGGTTTGAAGGATTGAAGGCCATCCAGCAGCATCAGCCCGACCTCATTTTCCTGGATATCCAGATGCCGAAGATCAACGGCTTTGAAATGCTGGAGCTGGTGGATAAGATACCCTGCGTGATATTCACCACCGCCTTCGAAGAATATGCGCTGCGCGCTTTTGAGGTGAACGCGGTGGATTACCTGCTGAAGCCGTTCTCCAAAGACCGCTTCGATAAAGTCCTGCAAAAGATGCTGGAGCGGAAGACCGAAATAACCGCGGACTTTCTCGACAGCGCCGCCCGTGAAGTGCCCATGCAGCATAACCGCGTGGTGGTAAAGACCGGCGGGAAGATCAAGATCATACCCGTGCAGGAGATACATTACCTGGAGGCGGCAGACGATTATGTGAAGATCGTTACCGCGGAAGGCAGCTTCCTGAAAAATAAAACGATGTCTTTTTTTGAAAAGATGCTGGACCCGCAGCAGTTCATCCGCGTGCACCGGTCGTACATCCTGAATGTGAGCCAGATCACGCGGATAGATCCCTACGAAAAAGAAACTTACCTGGCTATATTGCGCGACGGCAGCAAAGTGCTGGTCAGCAAAACGGGTTACCCGAAACTCAAAGAGGTATTGGGGTTATAAGGAACGGAACAATGTTTCCAGCTTTTCCTTCTTCAGTATCTTCTGCCCCTGCTCGCCCGAAGCCACCAGCCGCTCCCCGCAGCGCGCTTCGTAAGAGCAGATGATCTCATTGCCCCGGAGGGACTTTACCCTGGCAGTAAACAATACCACTGCCCCCTCCGGGGCAGGGCTTACATGGTTCACCGATATCATGGTGCCGATCCCTTCTTCATCTTCCTCCTTCATATCCAGCACGAACAAGCGGCAGCACCATTCCGCATCGCGGGCCAGCGCGAACGTGGCGTATACCGGGTGAACCGGCCCGCTGTCGAACATCGCGCAGTCTGTTTTCGCCACCTGCCGTTCGAATGTTTTCACATCTCCCGGTTTGAATTTGTTCAGCATATATTTCCTGGTTTTTACATCATTGCACCACCAGTACGGGAATATGCACATAATGCCGCACATAGTTCACCGTTTCACCGTATATCCAGTCTTTGATGCCGGTATGCCCGTGCCCGCCCAGCACCAGCAGGTCCGCCTGTTCCGCTTTCACGATGCGCACGATTTCTTTCGCGCGGTGGCGGTAGCCCAGCACGCCCCTCGCGTTGATGTTCCTCCCGGCCAGGAGGGCGAGGTATGTTTCCAGCTGCTCCTGGTCCTTGCGTGTTTCGAAATCGTCCGCGTCTTTGCCGAAATACCGCGCGGAAGCGCTTTCCACGATATGAATGAGGATGTATTCCGTATCCGCCTGCCCCTGGGCCAGCGCGTTGGCGATGATCTTTTCATCGTTCTGCGAAAAATCCAGCGCCATGGCGATACGTTTGTAGACAGGCGCTTCCAGGCTGCCGAGCGTCACCTTCGTTGGGTGCATGCGGGCTGAACGTTCCATGCGGTAACGGCTGAGCCAGGGATAGATAATGGTGACCACCAGCAGCGTCAGGAACCCGAAACCGATCAGCACGATCAGCACATTCACCCACCAGAGG
This sequence comes from uncultured Chitinophaga sp., assembly GCA_965653435.1. Taxonomy (GTDB): domain Bacteria; phylum Bacteroidota; class Bacteroidia; order Chitinophagales; family Chitinophagaceae; genus Chitinophaga. Next base: position 2,176 of record CBFHAF010000380.1, on the reverse strand, counting down.
GTATTGCCGCTGATAAAATCGCTGGCCTGCGACCACACCATGCGTACGTTCAGGTACACCAATACGGTGGAGATCAGCCATGCGGCCACTTTTACGGCAGGTTTGATGGCAAAGGAACCCATCGTATGTTTATCGCTCACAAAATGTATCAGGGGTATCACCGCGAAGCCCAGCTGAAGGCTGAGCAGCACCTGGCTGAACACCAGCAGCTGCCCGATCTTTTCCTCACCCGAAACCCAGATCACGATGAGCGCGGGGATAATGGCCACCAGCCTGGTGAGCAGCCTCCGCAGCCAGGGATTGATGCGCAGGCGCAGGTAACCTTCCATCACGATCTGCCCCGCAAGCGTGCCGGTAACGGTAGAGCTCTGCCCCGCGGCGATCAGCGCCACGGCAAAAAGGATAGGAGCGAGGCGCGTGCCCAGCAAGGGTTCCAGCATGCGGTGCGCTTCGTGGAGGTCGGCTATTTCGGTGTGGCCGGCTTTGTAGAATACCGTTGCGGCGAGTATGAGGATGGCGGCGTTCACGAAAAAAGCCAGGTTCAAAGCAATGGTCGTATCCAGGAAATTGATCTTCAGCGCATGGCGGATGCCTTCATCTGTTTTTTTGATCTTGCGCGTTTGCACAAGTGCCGAATGGAGGTAAAGGTTGTGCGGCATCACCGTTGCGCCGATAATGCCGATCGCGATATATAAAGCCGTGTCGTCGGGCAGCGAGGGCATAAAGCCTGTTACGACTTCGCCCAGCGGCGGCCTGGCCAGCAGCAGCTCTACGAAAAAGGAAGTGCCTACGATCGCAACCAGGGTAATGATGAACGCTTCCATTTTGCGGATGCCGTAACGTTGCAGCAACAGCAGCAGGAAAGTGTCCAGCACGGTGAGGCCCACGCCCCACATGAGCGGCAGGCCGGTGAGCAGCTGGATGCCTATGGCCATGCCCAGCACTTCCGCAAGGTCTGTTGCGGCAATGGCGATTTCGGCAAGGATGTACAATACAAAATTCACCGGCGCCGGGTAAGTTTCCCGGTTTGCCTGCGCAAGGTCCCGCCCGCGCACGATGCCCAGCCTTGCGCTGAGGCTTTGCAGCAGCAGGGCCATGAGGTTGCTCATCAGCAGCACCCACAGCAGGGTGTAGCCGTATTTGCTGCCGCCTGCAAGGTCCGTAGCCCAATTGCCCGGGTCCATGTACCCTACGCTGACGAGGTATGCGGGGCCGAAGAAAGCCAGTATCTTTCTCCAGCCGGATTTATGTACGACCGTTGTGTCTACGCTCTGGTTTACTTCGCTGAGTGATGCTGAGTGGTCCTGGAGTTTCATTTCTCTGCTTACAATGTTTTCACCATAATATTCTTCGAAACCTGCTCGCTGATGGTAAATGCGGGCTGGTTCCGTATCTTGATCTCTACCGAATTATCAAACTCATAACGTTCTATCACGTCTATCTGCGTGCCCAGCCTGATCCCCTTGGCGTTGAGGAATTCGAGGAGGGAAGAGCTCTGGTCGGACACGCCGGCCACTTCCAGCCGCCGGGCCGTCGCCTTATCCAGCGATATGAGCTGCCTGCTTTTGCTGAACCTTCCCTGCGCGTCGGGAATGGGGTCGCCGTGAGGGTCTGTTGTGGGGTTACCCAGGAATTCGCTGAGGCGGTTGATCAGTTTTTCGCTGCGCACATGCTCCAGCTCTTCCGCAATTTCGTGCACCTCGTTCCAGCTGAAGGAAAGCTTGTCCACCAAAAAACACTCCCACAGCCGGTGCCGCCGCACGATCTGCAGGGCCAGCCGCCTGCCTTCCGCGGTAAGGCTGATGCCCTGGTATTTCTCGTAATCGATCAGCTTCTTTTCTTTCAGCTTCTTGGCCATATCGGTCACCGATGCCGGCTTGGTATCCAGCTCGTACGCGATGGCATTGGTGCTCACCACTGCCTGGCCGTCCTGCAATTTGTAAATGCTTTTGATGTAATTCTCTTCCGCTGCCGTCAAATTCATAGTCCCTAAAATATAATTTAGACAAATCTAAATAATAATTTCCGGAAATTGAAATAACTGTGAGATATATGAAATTATAATTACCTTTTCGCTCAATTACAACAAGATATGAGCAGATTCCTACTCCTGGCACTGGCGATTGGTTTTATGACAGCTTGTAAATCAAAGCCTAAACAATCAGCAACCGAGGAA
>CBFHAF010000379.1:0-5279 GCA_965653435.1 uncultured Chitinophaga sp. | reverse complement strand
GACCGTGAGAACCGCTATGTGCAGGGTTTTGAAGACATCGAGCCCGAATACGACGCTAACGATAACATCACCGGTTACGTGGGCAGCCTCAGCAAAGAGAACAAAGGCGGCATCGGCAGAAGCAGGGGGAAGAACCGCAGGCTGGAAACGCAGCGCGTGCAGAACTATTCCCTCCGCGGCGACCACCTGCTCAGCAGCAAGCTGGACCTGAACTGGAGCGCCACTTATTCCGCCGCCAGCGAAAAAGCCGACCGTGAAAGGTATATCGCATACGAATATAAAGACGTTCCCCTCACGCTGAACCTCGCCAATCCCCGCCGCCCGCTCGTGACCGCGCCCGGCGTGAGCGACGCTGATTACGAGTTCAACTCCGTGACCGAAAACAATGACTTCACCCGAGAAAGCGAGCTGGGCCTGAAAGTAAACCTGCGCTTCCCGCTCAGCGTGATCCCCCAACAGAAAGGCCGCATGCGAGTTGGCGCCAGGCTGAGGCTGAAAGACAAAAAACGCGACAACAACTTCTTCGAATACGAGCCCATCAGCGAATTCGAAACGCTGGATAAAATGCCGACCGTGTTCTGGAATGGCAAAGGCTTCCAGCCCGGCAGCCAATATGTGCCCGGAACCTTTATTGCGCCCGGTTTCCTTGGCGGCCTTGACCTGAACAATCCCGCATTGTTCAACAAAGAAGCCGATCCGTCTGAATACCTCGCGGAGAATTATAAAGCCAAAGAAACCATCACCGCAGGTTATATCCGCTGGGACCAGGACATTACTTCCAAACTTTCCTTCATTGCCGGCATACGTCTGGAGAACACCAGCACCGAATACGAAGGCAACGTGGTGGAAGATGAAGAAGAGCTGGCCGGCCAGCGCAGCGTGAAGAACAGCTACCTGAACGTATTGCCCGGCCTTACGTTTAAGTTCAATGCCACGGAAAACCTCGTGCTCCGCGCCGCAGTGACTACTTCCATTGCACGGCCCAACTATTACGACATCGCTCCGTACGTGAGCAGTGTAGCAGATGATGAAGAGCTGAGTGCCGGCAATCCTGCATTAAAATCCGCTTATGCCGTCAACTACGACATCATGGCCGAGCAGTATTTCAGATCCGTGGGGATCCTTTCCGGCGGCGTGTTCTATAAGCATATCAAAGACTTCATCTATACCTACAGCGACCAGCAATACAGCGCCGCCAAGTTCGCCGCCGATTATCCCACCCTCGGCAATCCCATTCCCGACGGCGATACCTGGGCATACAAACAGGCCCGCAACGGCAACAAGGTAAAGGTTTACGGCTTTGAAGTGGCCCTGCAGCGCCAGCTGGACTTCCTGCCCGGTTTTGCAAAAGGTTTCAGCATATACCTGAACTACACTTATACCAAATCCGAAGCAGACGGCGTGTATAACGGCGACGGCGAAAAACGCACCGGCGTTACGCTGCCGGGAACTGCGCCGCATATGTTCAACGCTTCTCTTTCGTACGAGAACAAGTTCTTCACCGCCCGTATTTCCGGCAACTATGCCGCATCTTACCTCGATGAGCTGGGCGGTTCCGATTTTGAGGACCGTTTTTACGACCGCCAGTTTTTCCTGGACGCCAACGTTTCCGTGAAGCTGACGCCGCAGCTGCGCGTATTCGGCGAGGCGAACAACCTCACTAACCAGCCGCTGCGTTATTACCAGGGCATCGCCGAAAGAACGATGCAGGAAGAGTTCTACCGCCCCCGGTACAACTTCGGCTTTAAATTCGATCTGTAATTTGCTTAAATCAGCATGATGACGAGATTAACATTGATATATACAACCCTGGCGCTAGTATTTGCAGCGTGCAACGACCACGCGCCCGTTGCGGAAAATGCGCTCAAACCGGCCGCAGTGACCGAACCGGTGGAACATGATACAGACGATCCTGCTATCTGGATCAACCGGAAAGATACGCTCCAAAGCCTGATCATCGGCACGGATAAAGACACACAGGGTGCGCTCTACGCTTTTGACCTCAGCGGTAAGATCGTGCGCAAATCGGAAGGGCTGAAGCGCCCGAACAACGTGGATATCGCCTATGACGTGCCCGTAAATGGCGGCCTGGTGGATGTGGCGGTGCTTACCGAAAGAGAGACCCGAAAGATCAGGATATTCAGCCTGCCCGGGCTCAAACCGCTGGACAATGGCGGCATCCCCGTATTCGCCGGCGAGCAGCTGGCCGACCCCATGGGGGTGGCCATATACACCCGCCCGTCCGATTCCGCCGTATTCGTGATCGTGGGCCGGAAAGAAGGACCTGCCGAAGGTTACCTCTGGCAATACCGCCTGCTGGACGACGGCCGCGGCAGCCTGAAAGCCGAAGTAGTGCGCAAATTCGGGCGGTACAGCGGCAAAAAAGAAGTGGAAGCCGTCGCCGTAGACAACCAGCTTGGTTTCGTCTATTATTCGGATGAAACCGCGGGCGTACGCAAATACTTCGCGGATCCCGCGAAAAAAGACGATCACGAGCTTGATTTTTTTGCGCAGCAGGGCTTCGCTTCCGATCATGAAGGGATCTCTATCTATCCCGTTACGGACAGTACCGGCTACCTGCTGGTATCCAACCAGCAGGCCAATACCTTCATTATATTCAGGAGGGAAGGCGCGAATGCTTTTGTGGCAGAGGTTCCCGTTTCCACCATCGAAAGCGACGGGTCAGACATCACGCCCGTTACTTTCGGCGGCAAATATCCCGGCGGGCTGTTTGTAGCCATGAGCAACGGCAGGGTGTTCCACTACTATTCCTGGAAAGAAATCGAAAGCAGGATGAAGTGACGAGCTTATAAAGTTTCAAAGAAATGCCGCTTCAGACCAGGAGCGGCATTTTCATTTTAACATTGTTTTAACACTTATTGCACTGGCATGACATATACCGGAGTGTTAATTGCGGTGTAACATCTAAATCGCTGGCAAAAATTGTATCCTTGCCCGTTTTCTTCAAACAGATTGAACATTAGAATCCCCGTGCTTGTAATTCTTGAATGACCCGGGCCTGTCTTGTTTTTCCCTAAACCCCTCCAATAATCCATTTTGTTGAGCTTAAACTCGTTATTATGAAATCAGGCTTACTATTGTATTCCATTTTCTTATGGCTATTCCTGCAACCCCTTGCCACGCTTGCCCGTGGCTCAGGCGCTTTTATGCAGGCCATTACCGTAAAAGGTACCGTGCGCGGCAGCGACGGTACGCCTATCCCTGGTGTTACGATCCAGGTAAAAGGCACTACCACCGGCACTGTATCCCAGCCGGACGGTACTTATTCCATCAACGTACCCGATGCCAACGCCACGCTCCAGTTCTCCTACATCGGCTACACACAGCAGGAAATCCCGCTCGCGGGGCGCACCACGCTGGACGTAGTGATGAGCTCCTCCGCTTCCGAGCTGGAACAGGTAGTGGTGATCGGTTACGGCACGCGCCGCAAGAGAGACGTTACCGGTGCTGTGGGCAGCGTACGCGGTGAAGAAATCGCCAAACAGCCAGTGAACACCGCCACGCAGGGCGTGCAGGGCAAATTGGCCGGCGTGCAGATCATCAGCTCGGGCCAGCCCGGTTCCCAGCCGCAGGTGCGTGTACGCGGTACAGGTAGTATGCTGGCGGGAGCTGAACCCCTGTACGTGGTAGACGGTATCCTCACCAATGATATCCGGAACATCAACACGGCAGACATTGTGAGCATGGACGTGCTCAAAGACGCTTCCGCCTCCGCCATCTACGGCGTTCGTGCAGCCAACGGCGTGATCATCATCACCACCAAACGCGGCCAGGCCGGGAAAATGGAGGTGAGCTACAATATGAACATCGGCTGGCGCCAGGCGGCAAACGTGGTGAAAATGGCCAACAGGCAGCAATACACGGACTATCTCGCAGTGGCAGGCCCGCAGGTGACCATCCCGGACTTCGGCGCGGACTCAGACTGGTACGATGCAGTATTGCGCAAAGGCCTCCAGCAGGTGCACAACATCTCCCTTTCCGGCGGCAGCGAAAAATTCCTGTATTACTTCAACGCCGGTTACCTGACGGATGAAGGTATCGTGAAAGACAACCGCTACGACCGCTTCACGATCCGTTCGAACAATGAATGGAATATCGTGGAAGACAAGCTGAAGTTCGTGGCGCAGCTGTCGTACATGCACAATAAAACCGATTATGTGCAGCTGGATGACATCTACAACAACACTTACCGCGCCGCACCCGTGATCCCCATCACGCGCGACGGCAAATATGGTAACACCTCCGCCTTCCAGAACGTCGGCAACCCCATCCTTACACTGGATAAAACATTCGACGAAATGAACGAGAACAGGCTGCAGGGGACCACTTACCTCGAATATTCCCCCTGGAAATGGCTCCGCCTCCGGTCCAGCATGGGCGTAAACCAGGGATTCCAGAACAGGCGGACATTCCAGGATAAATATCTCAACGACGAAAACACGTTCCTCGTAGCAGGCGGCAACCAGCAAAGGCCCGAAAGCCAGCTTACCATGGTGAAAGAAGAAGGCACCGAATGGCTCTGGGAGAACACCGCTACTTACCAGCAACGTTTCGATAAACACGACCTCACCGTGCTGGCGGGCTACACCGCGCAAAAATATTCCGGGAATTATATTCAGGGCGTCCGCCGGAATGTGCCCAACAGCCCGGACCTCTGGTACCTCATCGCCGGCGACCCTACCACTTCCACCAACACGGCCGACGGCGATAAATACGCCCGTACCTCCATCCTGGCGAGGGTGAACTACAGTTACGACGACAAATACCTGTTATCCGCTTCTTTCCGTAACGACGCATCCTCACGTTTCCCTTCGGATAACCGCAACGGTTATTTCCCCGCGTTCGGCCTTGGATGGGTGATCTCCCAGGAAGCCTTTATGAAGGACCAGGAACTCTTCACTTTCCTGAAACTCCGCGGCAGCTGGGGGCGTATCGGTAACGACAATATCGCTTCCAATCTATATATACTCACCGCCAATTCAGGGCTGCTGTACTTCTTCAACGGCGTACCCACGCTGGGTACCAACCTGTCCGACATCAAAGACCGCAACCTGAAATGGGAAACCACGCAGGAATACGACTTCGGGCTTGAATTCAGCATGCTGGACAGCAAGCTGACCGGTGAAGTGAACTACTACAACAAAGAAACCCGCGACGCGCTGGTGACCGTGAGGATCCCCGGGCTGCTCGGCGACCCGGACAACGAGTATACCACCAACGCCGGTTCTTTCGCGAACAAAGGCTGGGAGTTTACCCTG
>CBFHAF010000378.1:0-5282 GCA_965653435.1 uncultured Chitinophaga sp. | reverse complement strand
CGGGTGTCCGAAGGCAGCCTGTCCGCTGAAGGCAAGGGCGCCGGCGCATTCATCCGTTTCCGCAGCGGCGCGAAAGTGCAGGTGCGGGTGGCTTCCTCCTACATCAGCCCCGAACAGGCGGAGATCACCTGGCAACGCGAGCTTGGCGGCTTCCTCAAGCTCGAACAAACGCGGGCGGCGGCGAACAAAGCCTGGAGCACGCTGTTTAACCGCGTACTGGTGGAAGGCGGTACAGAGAAGGATAAAGCGACATTCTATTCCTGCCTTTTCAGGGCCAACCTTTTCTCGCACCAGTTCTTCGAATACAACAGCAAAGAAGAACCTTATTATTACAGTCCTTACGACGGCAAGGTGCACAACGGCTACATGTACACGGACAATGGCTTCTGGGATACTTTCCGCGCGCAGTTCCCGCTCAATACCATCCTGCACCCCACCATGGAAGGCCGTTACATGCAGGCCCTGCTGGACGCGCAGCAGCAATGCGGCTGGTTCCCGGCCTGGTCTTTTCCCGGCGAAACCGGCGGCATGCTCGGCAATCACGCTATTTCCCTGCTAACGGACGCCTGGGTAAAAGGCATCCGCACCTTCGATCCTAAACAGGCGCTGGACGCTTATTTCCACGAGGCCATGAACAAAGGACCCTGGGGCGGGGCCAATGGCCGTGCAGGCTGGAAGGAATATTACCAGCTGGGTTACGTAAGTTTCCCTGAATCGCACGGCAGCACCTCGCAAACGCTGGAATACGCGTACGACGACTTCTGCGGCTACCAGCTGGCGAAAATGACAGGCAACGGATTCTATCAAAACATCTTCAGCCGCAGCATGTACAACTACAAAAACCAGTACGACAGCGTTACCGGTTTTATGCGCGGCCGCAAGCTGAACGGCGAATGGCTCGAAAACTTCGATCCTTACGAATGGGGCGGCCCTTATACCGAAGGCAATGCCTGGCATTGGCAATGGTCCGTTTTCCACGACACGCAGGGGCTTATCGACCTGATGGGAGGCAACGCCCGCTTCATTCAGAAGCTTGATTCCGTTTTCAGCGCGCCCAACAAAGTGAACGTGGGTCATTATAAACAAACGATCCACGAAATGACGGAAATGGTGAATGCGGGCATGGGGCAGTACGCCCATGGCAACCAGCCCGTTCAGCATATGATCTACCTGTACAACTACGCCGGCCAGCCCTGGAAAGCACAGGAGCATGCCCGGAACGTCATGGCCCGCCTGTACGATGCTACCGAAAACGGCTACCCGGGAGACGAAGACCAGGGCCAGATGTCGTCGTGGTACGTGATGAGCGCGCTGGGATTTTACAGCGTTTGCCCGGGAACGGACCAGTATGTGATCGGCAGCCCGTTGTTCCCGAAAGTGACGCTTACCATGGAAAACGGCAAAAAGTTCGTGGTGGAAGCCCGGAACAACAGCCCGGAGAACGTCTACATCCAATCCGCCGTTCTCAATGGCAAACCCTGGCCGCATAACTGGCTGAGGCACGCGGATATTGTGAATGGCGGCGTGTTGCAGCTGGAAATGGGAAGCCGGCCCGCCACAGGGCGGGGCATCGCGGAGGCAGATAAGCCTTTTTCGCTGAGCAGGCCGTGATTTGGCGGGCGGCGATAATTTCGGACCAACGCTGAAAAATAATGCTAAAACGTTTAAATTAGCTGTCAGTTCGAATTCCCGCCATGCGTAAAGATTTTTCCACGTATACCGATGAGGAAGTGTTCCTGCTGGTGAAGCAGGGGCACAAAGAGGCGTTTGAGGAGATCTACAAACGTTTCTGGCAGGAGTTGCTCGATGCCGCCTACCGGCGCGTAAAAGTGCAGGAGACGGCGATGGAACTGGTACAAAGCCTGCTGGTGAACCTTTACCTGAAGCGGGAAACGATCAGTCTTAATAATTCGCTCCGCAATTACCTGCATATTTCATTAAAAAATAAAGTGCTGAACTCGGTACGTTCCGAGCTGGTGCGCAACACCTACCAGCAGCATATGCTGAAAGGCGGAGAGCCCTGCCAGGCCGATGCCGTAAGCAGCCTGCAGCTGAAGGAGCTGCAGCGGCGGATAGATGAATCCTGCGCCAGCATGCCGGAAAAATGCCGGGAAGTATTTTACCTGAGCCGGCGCGAGCATTTGTCGTACCAGCATATTGCCGAACAGCTGGGCATTTCCGTCAGCACCGTGGAGAAACATATGGTGAAAGCGCTGAAGATCCTGCGCTCCCGCCTGAAGGAATATAACTTTACCGTATTCTGGTTCCTGGTCACATTATTGTTTTTATGCTGAGGGGAATGCCAACTTATTTTTGAAACACAGTGGAGGTAGGCCGTTTTTCAGGTGTCTAATGTTAGAGAGACTATTAAGATGAACAACACCCGGTTAAAAGAACTATTGAATAAATACCTGGATGGAACTGCCACAGCAGCCGAAATCCGGGAGGTAGACGATTGGTACCAGTCTTTCGACCGCGATAAGGGGCTGACGGAACAGCTGAACAATGAGCAGCTGGCCGCCCTGGAACAATTGCTCTTCCTGCGTGTGAGCCGGGAAATAGAGCAGGCCGGACCGCGCAGGGGGATCATCAGGCCGGCATTCCGCTACTGGTGGGCTGCTGCCAGCGTGGTAATATTACTCGCTGCCGGCGGGGTCTACTTCGCCCGGGAACGCGCCGCGCAGCCGGAAACGGCGGTGGTAACGTTCAATGAGCAAACAGGCCGTGGCAGCATCAAAAAGATCGCATTGCCTGACGGCACTACGGTTTGGCTGAACTCCGACAGTAAGATACGTTATGCCGGGCAGCAGGGCCGCGAGGTCTGGCTCGAAGGCGAAGGATATTTTGAAGTAGCGCAGCAGCAGGGCAAAACCTTCATAGTGCACGCCGGCCAGCTGGACGTGAATGTGCTCGGTACCAGCTTCAACATAGATGCCTATACACCGGGAAAGACAGTTACTGTAACCGTGGCCAGCGGCAAAGTGGCCGTGGGCAGCGATAAAGCCGCCGCAGCTACGCTCGCCGCCAACCAGCAGGCAGTATATCACGCCGCGGAAAATAAAATAGAAACAAACGACATCATGGCGGCGGATTTCAGCGCCTGGAGGCAGGGGCAGCTGGTGTTTAAAAAAGCCATGTTCAGCGATATCGCGCAAAAATTGGAGCGCCGTTACAACGTGCGCATCCGTTTCGCCGGCGAACATATCGCCAACTCGCTGCTCACCGCCCGGTTCGATGAAAATGTGCCTTTGAAAGATGTGCTGGATATGTTGTGCGATATTTACGGCTTCAGCTACCGCCAGGAACCGGGGAAAGATGAGTATCTTATATTCGACGGTCAACCAGATAAATAAACCGGATATCGTCCGTGTGGAGGGATAATTTCAAGTTATGAACGAGATAAGAGCGGAACGCCTGCATATCAGGCCCGGGTGGCTCATCTGCCTGGTGCTGGCTTGTTATTGCCTGTGCATGCAGCCCGCAGCCGCGCAATCCGGGACCAACGATGAGCTGCGGCGCACGATGGTAACCATACAGGTCGCCAACCAAACGCTGGATAAAGTGTTCGAACAGGTAGAAGCGGCCACCCGGTTCAGGTTTGTATACAATCCTTCGGAAATAACCGGCAGCGGCAAAGTAACGGTTTCAAAAAAGAATATTTCCGTTGAGCAGGTGTTGAAACTATTGCCGCCCAATCTGCAATATGAACTGAGAGGAAGGAATATCCTCATCACACGGAAAGAGGCCCCGCCTCCTGAACTGGCCTCGCCATCGCTCTCCGGCAGGGTAACGGATACAAAAGGCAATCCCCTGGCGGGCGTAAGCATAACGGCAAAAGGCTCGCTGGCGCGTATCGCAACCGACCAGGCCGGAGCATTCAGCATCCGCGCGGGGCCTGGAGACACGCTCCGCTTCAGCCTGCTCGGCTTCTGGGAACAGGAGGTGCCGGTGGCACAGGCGGAGCTGCTGTACATCTCACTGCTGGCGAAACATGCCGCCCTTAAAGAAGTAGTGGTGATCGGCTACGGAACTTCCAGCAAAGAAAATCTCACTACCGCCGTAGGCACCGTAAAAGGAGAAGAGCTGAAAGAACGCGCCACCACGATGAACGTCATGCAGGGGCTGGCAGGTAAAGTGGCCGGCGTGAGCGTGATGATGAATTCAGGCAAACCAGGGGGAAACCCTATCGTAAAAATCCGGGGCACCGGCTCCATTAATGCATACAACGGACCTTTATATGTGATCGACGGAATTGTAGGGGCAGACCCCATGATCATTGATCCAAACATAGTTGCCGCGGTAGACGTGCTGAAAGATGCCGCTGCCTCGGCAATTTACGGTTCAAGGGGTTCCAACGGCGTGATCGTGATCACCACCAAAAAAGGCACAAAAGGCAGCCCGGCCGTTTCGTTCAGGAACACGCTCAGCTTCGGTTCCCTCGCCCGTAAAGTGAAGCTCATGGATGCGGACCAGGCCCTGGAGATGTTCAAACGCGAATACGAATACCTGCCCGGCCGCACCGCGCCGCACCTCGATCCGGCAAGGCAGTTCCTCCGTAAAGACGAATTGTTCAACCCGGACGGAACGCCTAAGTACAACACCGACTGGCAGGACGAAGCAAGCCGCATCGCCGTATCGCACGAACATTCGCTGTCGCTGTCTGCCGGTAAAGACGGGATCACCGCGCTGGTGAACCTTTCCTACAACGATCAGCAGGGAATACTGATCAACAGCTATTCCCGCCAGGTGAACGGTTTCATCAACCTGGGCTGGGATGCGAAAAAATGGCTGCATGTGCAGGCTGTGATCAACAGCGGCGCATTCAAACAGAATAACGTAGACATCAATACTTTCGGGCTGAATGCCGTGCGGCAGATATATGAGTTCCTGCCATTCTTCCCCGTACAGTATGCGGATGGCACTTACACGCGGAAAGGCGATTACCCGGGCGCGGAAGATTCCGAAAACCCGGTGAGGCTGATGCGGGAAGTTAAATCAGTGGCAGGCCGTACCTATACGATGGGCAACCTGCTGGCCACCGTCCGCTTCAGCGACAAGCTGCACTTTACTGCGGGCCTCAGCGGGCAAACGGGCGCCAGCTACAACCTGTATTACTCCGGCCGCGACATCCGCGGGTATTCCGATACGCAGCAGGGAGTCGCTACCCGCAGCCATGGCAATTCCGGTTCCTGGACTTCCGAAGACTACCTGACCTGGAACGACCAGTTCGGCAAACATAAGATCACCGGCGTGGCAGGCGCCAGCTGGTATTATTTCGCCAA
>CBFHAF010000377.1:0-5290 GCA_965653435.1 uncultured Chitinophaga sp. | reverse complement strand
GGGGGAGCGCTACGAAGCAATCTCCCCCATTGTGGCATGATACAAATTCACGGCTGGAGTTTGATTCGTCGCCCCACCCGCTTTAGCCCTGCGGCTCCTCGCAATGACAGGCTTTCCCTGCTTCGCCGTTCCCATTCCAGCCCCCCGCCGCTCCCCGCATTGACAGCTTTTTAAAGAAGCACTTGCACTGTAATAAGAATTTTTTATCTTGTCAGAGTAACACTTATTAATCCACGTCAAAAAAACAGTGAAAACTTATGCACAGAAGGAACTTCCTCCAAAACACCTCCGCTTTTCTTGCCGGTTCCGCACTTTTCCCCTCCGCGCTCCGTGCCATGGCCCCCAGCGACCGCGTGAATATCGCGGTGATCGGTGTGAACGGCATGGGCTTCAGTAACCTGAACGGCCTGCTGAACCACCCCGAAACCAATTGCGTTGCGCTTTGCGACGTGGACGAGAACGTGCTGAACAAACGCGCCGCCGAGCTGGCCCAAAAGAATATCAAAGTGCAGCTCTACTCCGATTACCGCAAGCTGCTCGAAAATAAAGACATAGACGCCGTGGTGATCGGAACGCCTGACCACTGGCATTGCCTGCAGATGACGGACGCCTGCTCCGCCGGCAAAGACGTGTACGTTGAAAAGCCCATCGGCAATTCCATCGCAGAGTGCCGCGCCATGATCGCCGCGCAGGAGCGTCACAACCGTGTGGTGCAGGTGGGCCAGTGGCAGCGCAGCATGCAGCATTTCAACGACGCCATCGCCTTCGTGCATTCCGGTAAGCTGGGCAATGTGCGCCTCGTGAAAGTATGGGCCTATATGGGCTGGATGAAACCCGTTCCGAAACAGAACATCACCACCCCTCCCGCCGGCGTAAACTACGATGCATGGCTCGGCCCCGCCGCCAAACGCCCCTTCGACCCGAACCGTTTTCACTTCAACTTCCGCTGGTACTGGGATTATGCGGGCGGCCTGATGACGGACTGGGGCGTGCACCTCATCGATTACGCATTGTATGGCATGAAAGCTTCCAACCCCGTGTCTGTGGTGGCATCCGGTGGCAAGTTCGCCTATCCTGACGATGCGGCAGAAACCCCGGACACGCTTACAGCCATTTACCAGTTCGACGGCTTTAATATGCAATGGGAACACGCTACCGGGATAGACGGCGGCCCTTACGGTCGTACGCACGGTATTGCCTTCGTGGGCAACAACGGCACCCTGGTGCTGGACCGCGGCGGCTGGGAAGTGATACCCGAAAAAGATAAAATGGAAGCCGTACCGCGCGTCAAAGCGTCAGACAACGGGCTGGTAAAACACACAAAGAACTTCCTGGACGTGATCAAAAGCCGCAAAATAGCGGACCTTAAATGCGACATTAAAACAGGCGCGAACGTGGCGGTGAACGCGCAGATGGGCAACATCGCCTTCCGCACCGGCGAAAAAGTTTACTGGGAAGCGGCACAGGGCAAATTCACCAGCAAAGAGGCCAACAAATACATCACGCCGGAATATCACAACAACTACAAACTTCCTAAATAAACTGAAACATGCATCGTATCAAATCTCTGTTGATCTGCACGGCACTGGCCGCGCCCGCATTCCACGCATCCGCACAGCAGGCTAAACCCGCTGACACCGAAGTATGGGAACCCGTACCCGCCGTGATCACTCCCGGCACCGCTACCAACACCGCTCCTTCAGACGCCATCATCCTGTTCGACGGCAGCGGCCTTTCCAAATGGGTATCTGATAAAAAAGAAGGCGGAGACGCTCCCTGGGTGGTGAAAGACGGCGCTATGACCGTAGCCCCTGGCAAAGGCGGCATCAAAACCAAAGAATCTTTCGAAGATTTCCAGCTGCACATCGAATGGAGATCGCCGGAAGTGGTGAAAGGCGAAAGCCAGGGCCGCGGCAACAGCGGCATTTTCCTGCAATCCAATTACGAACTGCAGGTGCTGGACAACTACAACAACAAAACATACGTGAACGGCCAGGCCGGCAGCCTTTACAAACAGGCCATCCCGCTGGTGAACGCATGCAAGAAACCCGGCGAGTGGCAGACCTACGACGTGATCTGGACGGCGCCACGTTTCAACGAAGACGGCACCGTAAAATCGCCCGCGCGCATCACCGTGCTGCACAACGGCGTGCTGGTGCAGAACAATACCGAGCTGAAAGGAAAGACCCTGTACATCGGCAAGCCTTTCTACGAAAAACACGGCGCATTGCCGCTGGCCCTGCAGGACCATGGCGACCTGGTGAGCTACCGGAATATCTGGATCAGGAAACTTTAATATACTGCTCAGACAATCATTCATGCAAAAAGAGAGCTGCCGTAACTGGCAGCTCTCTTTTTTATGTAAAACAGTATAGCCCCGTAATTTATTGCCAGCCCGGGTTCTGCCCCAGTTTGGGGTTCCTGGTGCGTACAGCCTCGGGGATTGGATACAGGTATTTTGCATCGATCCATTGGCGCGGCCCCGGGTTCCATATCACCTCGCCGGAAGTGCCGTTGGACAGCTGTATCCTTCCCGCCGCAGTGGAGGGGCTTACATCTACAAACGCGATACCGGGCGTGGTGGAAGGCGGCCTGGCGCCCTGGTAGAAATATACGTCGTTGATGCCGTCACCGTTCAGGTCATGCTCGCCAAGGCCGGGAACATACATGCCGTTCATGGCAGCGGACTGGAAGAGGCCGCCGAGCTTCCAGCGCCTCAGATCGTCGGGGCGGAGGCCTTCGAAGATCAGCTCCACTCCTCTTTCACGAAGCACTTCCAGCAATACGGGATCTGAAAACCTGTTACCAAAGAAACTCACCAGGTAAGGGTCTGCCGCTGCGGGCAAGGTGGTCAGCGTGGCGCCCGTGATGCCTGCTCTTTTGCGCAGCGCGCCGATGGTTGCCGTCCATTCCCCGGCTGTCATTTCGTTCAGCTCTGCGAGCGCTTCCGCTTTGTTGAGCAGCACTTCAGCCCAGCGCATGATGATATGCGCATTGTCGTTGCGGCTTTCGTCGTCGAAGGGGAAACGTTCGTCGTAGCACCATTTGATAGGCTGGTAGCCGGTATAGGTCTGGTTGAAGTTCGGCGGAGCCACTACAGGGATGCCGTTCTCCGTTCTGCGGTAATCGCCCAGGCGGATAGTTTGTTTGAGGCGGAGGTCGCGGTCTTTCACCTCATCCACGAACGGCGTTGTTGCATATCCGGCTTTGCCGGTGAAGGGCGTTCCGTCTAGATTGAGATAAGTATTGACGAAGCGGCGCGTCAGGCTGGGGCGGTTGCCGTAGGTAGGGCTGATGAACCGGCGGTTGGCGGAGCTGAACACCTGGAGGTTGCTGCTCAGCGCCACAGACAGGATCGTTTCGTCCGGGAAGGCCGATTTAGCAATGAACAGCTCGCGGTACCCCTTGTCGGGCCCGGCGCCCTGGTGCAGTGTAAAGCCTTTGATCTCGTTCGCTTCCTTCACCACTTCCCTGTACCAGGTGGCGGCGGTGGCCTGCTTGTTATAGTCCGTATGATATTTGCGGAACGATGCTTCGAACAGGCAGATGCGTGTTTTATAAGCGCGCGCCACATTTTTGGTGATGCGGGTGCAGCTGTTGTCTGAAGTAAGCGTAATGTTCGCGATCGCGTAATCCAGGTCCGCCAGCACTTTGTCCATCACATCGAACCGGTTGTCGCGCGGGGCATTCAGCTTCTCCACGTCGGTAATATCGATCGGCTTATCGATCCAGGGCACATCGCCGAACCTTTTTACTTTCTCGAAATAGAACAGGGCGCGGAAGAAACGCGCCAGGCCAAGAAAATGCGTTTTATTGGCTACGGTGCTCTTTTCCGCGTTCCCGATAAAGTAATTGATGTTCCGCAGGTCCGTCCAGCTCCAGCCGGAGCTGGTGATAGGCGAAAGCGCGTTCGGCGCAAGGTAGTTGTCCACGCCGTTCCGGGCTACCAGGTCTGAATTGTCGTCGTCCTGGAATACGCCTACATCCGTATTCGGAAGCAGGTCGTAAAATGAATTCGTGTATAGTTCCATGCCGCTTTCCGAACCGAACACCGCTTCATTGGTGGCGGTATCTACCGGCGACTCGTTCAGGTCGCAGGAGCTGGCAGACAGCAACATTGCCAGCACGATCGTATAGTTGAGTATTTTCCGGGTCATCATCATTTAAAAATTGAGGGTCAAACCAATTGATACCGATTTCAGCATGGGATAGTTGTAACCATCGCCGCTGTTGCCGCCGCTCAGATCGCGGTCGGAACCGTAAATGCTTGTCACGTCCGTGTCGCGCGTCCATTTGTACATGGGCGACCAGGTCCAGAGGTTTTCCCCGGACACGTATACTTTCAGGTCGCGTGCGTGTATTTTGGATACGAGGCGCTGCGGGAGCGTGTAACCGATCTGCAGGTTCCTCATCCTGATGTAAGCCGCATTTTGCAGGTAACGGTCGTTGGCCACCTGCAGCGCGCGGCCGGAGCCCTGGGCTACGTAACCCACAAGGCGGGGCAGGTATGCATCGAAATTACCCAGCTCTTCGCGGAACATATTGTTTTCCTGCCAGCGCGGGTAGGCATTGTACGGGCGGTTGTACATTCCCCAGAAACGCGCTTCGGAGGAAGGATACCAGTCCTGCTTCATCACTCCCTGGAAGAAAGTGGAAACGAAGATCCCGTTCCAGTCGCCTGAAAGGCCCAGCCCGAAAGTATAACGCGGCTCGGAGTTGCCGATGATGGTCTTATCGCCGGAGTTGCCCACACGGTTCAGCCCCTGGTAGATCACGTTATCGCCGTCCAGGTTCCTGAACTTGAGGTCGCCTACGTAGTTCTTGCGGGTGTTGGTGTTGGGAATATTGGACTGCGAAGGAGACCTGGTGATCTCATCGGCCGATCTGAACAGCCCTTCTACCTGGTACCCCCAGATCTCTCCCACACGCTGGCCTTCGTAGTAGTCGGTCAGGTTCTTGTCAGGATTGTTGTATTTGGTAATGATCGCCCTCGAATCGGCCAGGGTGAAACGCACACCATACACAAAGGGTTTAGACGCCATGTTAAACTGATCGTCCCAGCTGAGAGACAATTCCCAGCCGGTGGTCTCGAGGTTGGCATAGTTGCCGAACGGCTGCGTGGTGCCGAACACTTCCGGAACGGTGGGCCCAACGGTGAACATATCTTTCGTCCAGCGCCTGTATACATCGCCGGTAAACGTCAGGCGGTTGTTGAGCGCGGAGAAGTCCAGGCCCAGGTTGCCGGTGGTGGAAGTTTCCCAGGTGAGCCCGTCGGGCAGCACAACCGGCT
>CBFHAF010000376.1:0-5297 GCA_965653435.1 uncultured Chitinophaga sp. | reverse complement strand
ACCTGGATCACGAATTCGCGGCCGAGGGGCTGCGCGTCCAGCTGGGCATTGAGCGATTCGCCGAGCAGCAGCTGCGTGATGCCGTAGCGGTCGCGGAGGTCAACGAATGTGATACTACCAAACTTGCGGACGGTTTGCACCCATCCCGCCAGCGTTACCGGCTGGCCTACATGCTCCATGCGCAATTCTCCACAGGTGTGCGATCTGTACATTGTATACTATGCTTTTCTATTGATAAAGGAGGTCAAAGATAAGAACTGGATGCTGGAAAATCTACCTCAGTGCATTAAAATACCGTTTAATATCTATTTCCGGCGGCAGGGGGGCTTCCTCCAGCAGGTTTTTCACAAGGGCACCGGCTGTCCAGGGAGCGAGGGAACAACCTTTGGAGCCCATCCCGTTAAAGATGCCCACCTGCGGGAAGCGGGGGTGCAGGCCTGCCATAGGCCGCCTGTCCGGCCCGGAAGGCCGAATGGCTGCGATATGGTCCGTCACTTCAAAATCTTTGTTCAGCAACTGTTTCAGCTGATTCTCCAGCGTTTCGCGGGCGGCTGCGGTGGGCAGGGCGTCCGTATAATCCCAGGAAAAGGTGGCGCCGGCCCAGTACCGGCCATTTTCCAGCGGCACGAGGGTTATGCCTTTTTTGATGATGTCTTCCGTGTGGAAAGGCAGCTGCACGATCAGCGCTTCGCCTTTGTTCGGCAGGAATTTGAGCTTGCCGAACCAGGGATTCCGCGGGCTTTCCACTCCTTCGCAGAAGATCACTGCTTTGGCCTGCAGGTCCTCGTACTCCACCCCGTTTTCTTTCAGGACAAGCCTGCCTGCATCAAAACGTTCCGTGCGCACTTCCGTTGTTTTCCGCCAGGCCGGCAGCAGGCTGCCGAGCTGCACGTTCGCCCCCTTTACGATCCCTGCGCCAAAAGGCTGCTGCAATTCCTCCGCATACCTGGATGCCTGCGGCTGTTGCGAATAGCGTGTGGGGCAGGCGGCAAATGCATCACGCATCTGCGCCGAGGGCCAAACGTTCCAGATATCCCTTTCATGGAAACAGCTGATCTGCAAAGCGCCTTCCATGGCCCGGTATGTTTGTTCCGCGAAGGGAAAGACCGTATCGTACAGCCATGCTGTTTCAAATTTCCGCCCCGATACGGGATTGATGATTCCCGCTGCGGTGCGGGAAGCGCTGCGGGGGCGGGCATCGTCGTATACCAGCACCTGCTGCCCCGCCTGCTGCAGGAACCAGCCGAGCATGGTGCCTGCAATACCCTGGCCTACCAGTATGTAATCGTACGTTCGCATAAAACCGGGGCAAAGGTAGTGTTTAGAAGGTTGGTATGGAATGGTCGGAGCTAACCCGCAAACAGCTAATTTTCAGCTCCTTACTCACAGCATACCCATAAAATTACCCAATTATACCCAATTACATCTTTAAACAAAAAGCCCCGTCGCTTCAACAGCAACGGGGCTTCAGCTATTTTACAGCTTGTGTGATCAGGCGGGTACGCCTTTCAGCACTTCAGCCATTTTCTTTCCGATGTCCGCAGGGCTGTCCACCACGTGAACGCCGCATGCGCGCATGATCTTCATTTTAGCGGCAGCAGTATCGTCTGCACCGCCGATGATAGCGCCGGCGTGGCCCATACGGCGGCCCGCAGGGGCGGTTTGGCCTGCAATGAAACCTACCACGGGTTTGCGGGGGTTCGCCTTGATCCATTCAGCAGCTTCCGCTTCCATGCTTCCGCCGATCTCTCCGATCATGATGATGGCGTCTGTTTCGGGGTCGTTCATCAGCAGTTCCACGGCATCTTTGGTGGGGGTGCCGATGATCGGGTCGCCGCCGATACCGATAGCGGTAGATACGCCCAGGCCGGCTTTCACCACCTGGTCCGCCGCTTCGTAAGTGAGGGTGCCTGATTTGGAAACGATGCCTACACGGCCTTTCTTGAAGATGAAGCCGGGCATGATGCCTACTTTGGCTTCTTCCGCGGTGATCACGCCGGGGCAGTTCGGGCCGATCAGGCGGGTTTTATGATTTACCAGGTAGTTCTTGGCTTTCACCATATCCTGTACCGGGATTCCTTCTGTGATGCAAACCACCAGCGCAATGCCTGCATCGGCAGCTTCCATGATCGCGTCTGCCGCAAATGCCGGCGGAACGAAAATGATGGATACATTCGCACCCGTTGCCTTTACAGCATCCGCCACGGTATTGAATACCGGGCGCTCCAGGTGGCTGCTGCCGCCTTTGCCGGGGGTAACGCCACCTACCACGTTGGTGCCGTACTCAATCATTTGTGTGGCATGGAAAGTACCTTCGGTACCGGTAAATCCCTGCACAATCACTTTACTATGCTTATTTACTAAAACACTCATCGCGCTTGATTTAATTAATTTTTTACGTTAAGGTGGGGCAAAAATAACGGATAAGGGCGAAAAAGAAAAGGAAAGGCCATTTAGTTGAAGAATATTAACTATTTGTTACCGCCGCCGGCCTGTTTGGCGCGCCAGTTCTTATCACGGAACATCTCCATCTTCCGCATCTCCTTGATGTCCTGGAAGAACTCGGATGCGAAAATGAAATCGTTCAGCAGCTTGTCTTCGCTGAAAATGATGTCCTCATTGCTGCCTTCCCATTGTTTTTTGCCCTGGTGCATGTAAATGATATGGTCGCCGGATTCCATTACGGTGTTCATATCGTGGGTGTTCACCACGGTGGTAATGTTGTATTCCACGGTAATGTCCTTGATGAGCTTATCTATAATGAGGGAGGTTTGCGGGTCGAGGCCGGAGTTGGGCTCGTCCACGAACAGGTATTTGGGGTTCAGCACGATGGCGCGGGCAATGCCTACACGCTTTTTCATCCCGCCGGAGATCTCGGCGGGAAATTTCTTGTTGGCGTCTTTCAGCTCTACACGGTCCAGGCACTCCTGCATCCTTTTCCGGCGCTCCTTGTAGTTCATCGTCGAAAACATGTCCAGCGGGAACATCACGTTCTGCTCCACGGTCATACTGTCAAACAGGGCGGAACCCTGGAACAGCATGCCGATCGCCTGGCGGATGGGCTTCTTTTCATGGTCGTCCATCGCGGTAAAGTCTTCGCCATTGTACAGCACGGTGCCGCTGTCCACCTTTATCAACCCCACCATGCATTTCATCAGCACTGTTTTGCCGCTGCCGCTGGCGCCGATGATCAGGTTCGTTTTACCCGGCTCCATGTTGGCGGACACATCTTTCAGTATCTCCTTATCCCCAAAGCTCTTCCGGATGTTTTTCAGTTCTATCATCTGTTCGTGTCTTGTAATTATAGTTTAAAGCAACAGTGCGGCCAGCGCGTAATCGGCAAACAGGATCAGCACGCAGCTCACCACCACGGCCGTTGTACTGGCACGGCCTATCTCCAGGGCGCCGCCGGTTACATTGTAGCCGTAATAGGCGGGTATGCTGGAAATGATGAAGGAATAGGTGTATGCCTTGCTCAGGGCGAAGAACACGTTATACCCGTCGAACGATTGCCTGAGGCCCTGCATGAATTGTTCATGGGAAATGATGCCGCTCATCTTGCCTGCTTCGAGCCCCCCGAAAATACCGAGGAAGGCGGCGATAACCACCAGTGCGGGGATCGTGATGATGGCGGCGAGTATCTTGGGGCCGATGAGGTAGGCTTTGGTGTTGATGCCCATGATCTCCTGGGCGTCTATCTGCTCGGAGATGCGCATGTTCCCCAGCTCGGAGGCTATTTTGGAGCCGACCACCCCGCCCAGCACGATACATACCATGGTGGGGGCCAGCTCAAGGATCAGCGTATCCCTCACCACCTGCGCGATGGTAGACTTCGGGATGAACCCGCTTACCAGCTGGTAAGCCGTTTGCACCGTCGTTACCGCACCCAGGAAGAGGGAGATGATCACTACGATGCCGAGGGAGCCCAACCCTATATCCACGCACTGTTTCATGAATTCCTTCCAATACATCCGCATGTTCTCAGGGCGGGAGAACATTCCTTTCAACATCAGCAGGTACCTGCCGAAATGGTAAAAAAATCTAAACTCCATAACTCGTCAAAGATACTGGGAAAAACAATTTGAATGTCATTTATCGCAAGCTGCCTACCAACAGCCGTTTGAGGCTCCGCTCGATAATTTCGCCCATGGTGGAGCAGCGGGCGAAAACGGCGTCGTGGTAATGCTGGGCCAGCTCTTCCCCCAACTGCTTTATTTTCCCGGGAAAGGATACACGATCTGTCATGATCACGTCCCGCAGGTCTTTTATGCGGTGCCGCTGCACTTTGATGCGGCGGGCGATGAGGGAACGTTCTTCCTGCTGGTACTGCTTCACCACTTCGGCGTTCAGGTGCTTCATGGCC
This sequence comes from uncultured Chitinophaga sp., assembly GCA_965653435.1. Taxonomy (GTDB): domain Bacteria; phylum Bacteroidota; class Bacteroidia; order Chitinophagales; family Chitinophagaceae; genus Chitinophaga. Next base: position 934 of record CBFHAF010000376.1, on the reverse strand, counting down.
AGCTCCACGAACACGCGGTTCTCTTTGAAGAACTGGGGCATGTAGAGCGTTTTTTTACCTTCGTAGAACTGCTGGTCGAAGTCTATGGCGCGGATGCGGAATTGCACATCGTCGAAGTCAGGCGTGATGTCGAAAATAAAATTGTAGGAGCGCATATCCCCCAGCAGCCGCACAAAACAACGCTCGTTGAACTTCACGAATTCCTTGGCAATACGTTTGGGGTTGAATTCCGGCCGGTCCAGGTAGTCTTTGGCGAACTGGTCGCCCGGCACGCCGGCGATGTGCTCTTCCACGAGGGTATTCCCGTCTACCAGGAAGTTCATCCAGTAGGGGCTGAGGATATGCTCCAGCTCCAGCCCGTAAATGCGCGAGGCATCCGCAATTTTGATGTAGAAATAATCGTACACCTCGTTGTAGTTGTTCACGATCTTGATGCGGAAGGGATGGCTGTTGCCGAAAGTGCAGTAATCGATGCGCTCGATGTGCAGGTGCTCTTCGGCCGTCTGGTCGCCGCCGGCCTTCAGGATGGAATAGATTCGTTTAAGCCCGGCCTGGATGGGGCCTACCATGCTCTGCGGGTACATCACGGATTCCCACAGCGTGTCCTTGCCCTGCTTGTCGTACACGGGGATGCCGTAATCGTAATACTTCAGCTCCTCGTAGCTGAGCGGCAGCTTCACTTCGCGCTCATACAGCTTCAGGTAGTTCCTGAAAGCCGGGTTCAGCGGGAAAAATATCTTCTTGCGGGAAATGGATTGCATCCCGAAATTTACGAATTATCCGGTCTGCCCGCGCAGGTAATGAAAAACCCGGTACCGGGCGCTCAATTCTTTTTGCCTGGTTCAACGCCTTTGGACCTGAGGCGTTCCGCAACGCGTTTCCCCAGCTGCTCCCCGTATTGCAGGCCCGCCTGGTAACATTCCTGCATGATCTC